>DATGFU010000401.1:0-10058 GCA_035308865.1 Allostellaceae bacterium
CCTACAACCCCTCGACAACCCGTTCGGCCCGAGGTTGTTACCTATGTCTTAGGTACGTTCTGTTACCTATGTGTCCGGTCCGGACAACAGACTGGGTGGCGGACAGGGAGGGATTCGAACCCTCGATACCGTTGCCGGTATACCGGTTTTCGAGACCGGCGCCTTCAACCGCTCGGCCACCTGTCCGGCTCGCTCGCGGGAGGTGCGCTGTCTAGCCGATGCGCATCCGCCCTGCAACAGTCGAGGTTGCGTGCGCGATTGACAGGCAGGGCGTTCCGCCTATGATGCGCGGCTCCGCACGGGGGAGCCCTTCTCCCGTGCGTTCGCTTTTGCATGAAGAGCCTTACCGCCATGTTCGCAGTCATCCGCACCGGGGGCAAGCAGTACAAGGTTGCCCCCAATGACGTCATCACGGTCGAGAAGCTGCCCGGCGAGGCCGGTGCGGAGCTGTCGCTCGAGGACGTGCTGCTGGTCGGCGACGGCATTGAGGGGCCGGCCAAGGTGACGGCCACGGTGCTGGAGCAGAAGCGCGCGGACAAGGTGCTGGTCTTCAAGAAGAAGCGCCGCCACAACTACCGCCGCAAGAACGGGCACCGGCAGTACCAGACGGTGCTGCGCATCACCGACATCGTCGCCGGCGCCTGAGGAGTTCTGGGAAATGGCACATAAGAAGGCAGGCGGCTCGTCCCGCAACGGCCGCGATACCGCGGGACGGCGGCTCGGCGTGAAGGTTTCGGGCGGCCAGGCGGCGCTCGCCGGCAACATCATCATCCGCCAGCGCGGCACCAAGTTCCATCCGGGCGAGAATGTCGGGATCGGCCGCGACCACACGCTTTTCGCGCTGGTCGACGGGCACGTCGCGTTCCGCCGGTCCTACAAGGACCGCACCTTCGTCTCGGTCGTGCCGGCGCCGGCAGGCGACGCCGCCGAATAGCCGCCCCTTTCAAGTCCGACGCTGCACAAGGGGAATGGCTCGCCATTCCCCTTTTTGATTTTTGGATCCCGTGGTGCCTTCTCTTTTCTCGCCATCTTCGCCGTTCAGCCCCTCTCCGCCCTTCAGGGGGGAGAGGGAGGGACCCGCGCAGCGGGAGGGTGAGGTGGGCCGCACCGACGCACCGGCGGTTCCCCCACCTCACCCCGACCCTCTCCGCCCCCGAGGGCGGAGAGGGAGGCCCGCGTCATGAAGTTCCTCGACCAGGCCAAGATCTACCTGAAGAGCGGCGATGGCGGCGCCGGCACGGCGAGCTTCCGGCGCGAGAAATACATCGAGTTCGGCGGGCCGGACGGCGGCGACGGCGGGCGCGGCGGCGACATCGTGTTCGAGGCGGTGCCCAACCTCAACACGCTGATCGACTACCGCTACCAGCAGCATTTCAAGGCCCGCAACGGCCGCCCCGGCGCCGGGCGGAACAAGACCGGCGCCAGTTCGGAGCCGGTCGTGCTCAAGGTGCCGGTCGGCACGCAGGTGCTGGACGAGGACCGCGAGACGGTGCTGCTCGACCTCACCGAGCCGGGCCAGCGCGTGGTGCTGCTGGCCGGCGGCGACGGCGGGTTCGGCAACGCGCACTACAAGACCTCGACCAACCAGGCGCCGCGGCGGAAGGATCCCGGCTGGCCCGGCGCCGAGCGCTGGGTGTGGCTCCGCCTCAAGCTCATCGCCGATGTCGGGCTGGTGGGCCTGCCCAATGCGGGAAAGTCGACCTTCCTCGCCGCCACCTCGCGCGCGCGGCCGAAGATCGCCGACTATCCCTTCACCACGCTGAAGCCGCAGCTCGGCGTCGCCGCCATCGACGGCGAGGAGTTCGTGATCGCCGACCTGCCCGGCCTGATCGAGGGCGCTGCCGAAGGCGCCGGGCTCGGCCACCGCTTCCTCGGCCATGTCGAGCGCTGCGCCGTGATCCTGCACCTGATCGACGGCACGCAGGACGACGTGGCCGGCGCCTGGCGCCTCATCCGCGATGAGCTGGAAGCCTACGGGGCCGGGCTCACCGAGAAGGAAGAGGTGATCGGCCTCAACAAGCTCGACGCCATCCCCGAGGACGAGGTCGAGGCCAAGCTCGACGCGTTGCGTGCAGCCGCGCCGGGCGGCACGATCCTCCCGCTCTCCGGCGCCACCGGCACCGGCGTGCCGCTGGTGCTGCGCACGCTCCGCGCGGAGATCCTCGAAGCCCGCGACCTCGGCCCGATTGCTACCCCCTCTCCCGCTTGCGGGGGAGGGCCGGGGTGGGGGTCTCTCCACGAGCCTCCGTCGACCGAGCCTGCCCCGACCACCCCCACCCTAGCCCTCCCCCGCAAGCGGGAGAGGGAACGATGACCCTCGCCTCCGCCAAGCGCATCGTCGTCAAGATCGGCTCGGCGCTGCTGGTCGATCCGGCGACGCTGGCCATCCGCCGGACGTGGCTCGACGCGCTGGCCGACGATCTGGCGCGGCTGCGCGGACGGGGCCAGCAGGTGCTGGTGGTGACCTCGGGCGCCATCGCGATCGGTCGGGCGCGGCTGGGCCTCGGCAGCTCTGCGCTTCGCTTGGACGCGAAGCAGGCTGCCGCCGCAGTCGGCCAGATCAGCCTCGCCCATCTTTTCGAGGAGACCTTTGCGCGGCACCGCATCACCGTCGCGCAGGTCCTGCTGACGCTCGAGGATACCGAGGCGCGGCGCCGCCACCTCAACGGCCGCGCCACGCTGGAGACGCTGCTGGAGCTGGGCGCGCTGCCGGTGATCAACGAGAACGACACGGTGGCGACCTCCGAGATCCGCTTCGGCGACAATGACCGGCTCGCCGCGCGGGTGGCGCAGATGGCCAGCGCCGACGTGCTGGTGCTGCTCTCCGATATCGACGGGCTCTACACCGCCGATCCGCGCAAGGATCCTGCGGCCGAGCACCTCGCCGAGGTGCGCGAGCTGACGCCGGCGATCGAGGCGATGGCGGCGCCTTCCGTTGCCGGGATCAGCTCCGGCGGCATGGTGACCAAGCTGCAGGCGGCGCGGATCGCCATGGCCGCCGGCTGCCGCATGGCGATCGCCCGCGGCACGATCGACCGCCCGCTCGCGGCGATCGAGGACGGCGCCCGCTGCACCTGGTTCCTCCCCTCGGCCTCGCCGCTGACCGCCCGCAAGCGCTGGATCGCCGGGTCGGTGGCGCCCTCCGGCTCGGTGACCGTGGATGACGGCGCCGTGGCGGCGCTGGGCAAGGGCCGCTCGCTGCTGCCGGCCGGCGTGGTCGAGGTCGAAGGCGGCTTCGAGCGCGGCGACGCGATCCTCGTCCGCCGCCGCGACGGCACCGTGCTGGGCCGCGGCCTCAGCGCCTACACCAGCGCCGAGATCGCTCTGCTGATCGGGCGCAAGACCGGTGAAATCGAGGCGCTGCTGGGCTACCGTGGCCGCGACGAGATCATCCACCGCGACGATCTGGTGCTGGGATGAACGGATGACGGTGCTCGAAAGGACGATCAGAGACTTGGCCGAGCGGGCGCGCAGCGCGGCTCAGATTCTCGCCCAGGCGGATACCGAGGCGAAGAACCGGGCGCTGACCGCGGCGGCTGCGTCCTTGCGCCGGCACGAGGATGACATCCTGGCCGCCAATGTCCGCGACATCGCGGAGGCCGGCGATCTCGATGCAGCCATGCTCGACCGGCTGCGTCTGGATCCAAAGCGCGTTGAGGCGATGGCCAAGGGCCTGGAGGACATCGCCGCCCTCCCCGATCCGGTCGGCAGGACCGATGCCTCATGGACCCGGCCCAACGGGCTCGCCATCGAGCGGGTGCGCGTGCCGCTCGGCGTGATCGGCATCATCTATGAAAGCCGGCCCAATGTGACGGCCGATGCGGCGGGCCTGTGCCTCAAGGCGGGCAACGCGGCGATCCTCCGCGGCGGCAGCGAATCCGCCCTCTCCTCGCGGGCGATCCTTGCCGCGATCCACGACGGCCTGGCAGCTTCCGGCCTGCCCGAGGACGCGGTCCAGCTCGTGCCGACGCAGGACCGGGCCGCCGTCGGGATCCTGCTGAAGCAGGACGATCTCATCGACGTCATCGTCCCGCGCGGCGGCCGCTCGCTGATCGAGCGCGTCTCGGCCGAGAGCCGCATCCCGGTCTTCAAGCATCTCGACGGCATCTGCCACGTCTATGTCGACCGCGCCGCCGATCTCGCGAAGGCGCGTGCGATCGTGCTCAACGCCAAGCTGCGCCGCACCGGGGTCTGCGGCGCCGCCGAGACGCTGCTGGTCGACCGACCGGTTTTGGCGAGCCACGGCCGTCCCATCCTCGACGACCTGATCCGGGCCGGCTGCGAGATCCGCGGCGACGGGCCGATCCTGGCGCTCGAGCCCCGGGCGGTGCCGGCCAGCGAGGCCGATTGGTCGACCGAGTACCTGGCGCCGATCCTGTCGGTGAAGGAGGTGGACGGCGTCGACGAGGCGATCGCCCATATCGGCCGGCACGGCTCGCACCACACCGAGGCGATCGTCACCGAGGACGCAGCCGCGGCCGAACGCTTCATGGCCGAGATCGACAGCGCGATCCTTCTGTGGAACGCCTCCACCCAGTTCGCCGATGGCGGCGAGTTCGGCATGGGCGCGGAGATCGGCATCTCGACGGGCAAGCTCCACGCGCGCGGCCCGGTCGGCGTCAACGAGCTGACCAGCTACAAATACAAGGTGCGCGGCGACGGCCAGACGCGGCCGTGAGGCACTCTCGTTTGACATCCCCTCTCCGCCCCGCGGGGCGGAGAGGGTCAGGGTGAGGTGGGGGATGGCGCCGCGCCCCGGCACGACCCACCTCACCGTGACCCTCTCCTCCCTGAAGGGCGGAGAGGGAGTTCCCTTGCAGCTTCCGCCCCTTCTCGCCTCCCGGCGGCGGCAGCGCATCGGCCTGCTCGGCGGGTCCTTCAACCCCGCCCATCGCGGCCATGTGATGATCTCGCGCGAGGCGCTCGCCCGCCTCGACATCGACGAGGTGTGGTGGCTGGTCTCGCCGCAGAATCCGCTGAAGCCGGAAGCCGGGATGGCGCCGTTCCTGCGCCGGCTCGTCGATGCCGCCGACACGGCGGCCACCCTGCCGCGCGTGCGCGTGACCGATCTCGAAGATCGGCTCGGCACGCGCTACACCGCCGACACGCTGAAGATGCTGCACCGGCGCTTTCCGGGCACACGCTTCGTCTGGCTGATGGGTGCGGACAACCTCCGCCAGATTCCGCGATGGCGCGACTGGCGGCGGATCTTCGCGACGACGCCCATTGCGGTCTTCGCTCGCCCATCCCATTCTTTGGGTGCCCTCCGCGGCATGGCGGCGCAGCGTTTCCGGACGCGGCGCGTGGGCCAGGGCCGGGCACGAGGTCTCGCCGGCATGGAGCCGCCGGCCTGGACCTTCATCGCCCAGCGCCTCGACCCGGTCAGCGCCACCTCGATTCGCGCGGGCAACGGAATGACGGTTCAAGGAGACGCCCCATCGCCCGCACGCCCGTAGCCGATCTGGTCGGCCTGATCACCCGGATCCTCGACGACGGCAAGGCCGAGGACATCGTCGTCATCGATCTCCGCGGCAAGTCGAGCCTGGCCGACGACATGGTGATCGCCTCGGGCCGCTCGTCACGCCAGGTCACCGCGCTGGCCGACCAGGTCGAAACCGGCCTCAAGGATGCCGGTCACGGCAGGGTGCCGAGCGAGGGCAAGGCGCATGGCGACTGGGTGCTGATCGATGCCGGCGACGTCATCGTCCACCTGTTCCGGCCGGAGGTCCGCGCCTACTACAATCTCGAGCGGATGTGGGGGCCGCCGCCGGGGCTGCACGAGCCCCAGAGCGCCTGACAGGCTTTAGCTGACTTGCGCTTGACGGTGATCGCGGTCGGCCGCGCCGGCCCCGGTCCTTCCCGCGATCTCTTCGAGCTCTACGCCAGGCGCCTGACGCCGCCGCTCGCCCTCGTCGAGGTCGAGGAACGGCGCAAGCTCCCCGACGCCCAGCGCCGCGAGCGCGAGGCGGCGCTGCTGCTCGCGGCAGTCCCGAAACGCGCCGTCGCGGTGGCGCTCGACGAGCACGGCAAGACGCCGAACAGCCGCGATTTCGCGAAGATGATCGGTGCCTGGCGCGATGCCGGCGCCGCCGACCTCGCCTTCCTGATCGGCGGCGCCGACGGCCATGGCGCCGCGGTGCTGGAGCGCGCCGACGCGACGCTCTCCCTCGGCCCCATGACCTGGCCGCACATGCTCGTCCGCCCGATGCTGGCCGAACAGCTCTACCGCGCAATGGCGACGCTGGCGGGGCACCCGTACCACCGGGGGTGACCGGCGGAAGACGCTCCGCTGAGTCCCCCTACCTCGCCGCGTAGGGCGGATCAGTGCCAGCGCAATCCGCCACCCGTCTCACATCTGCCCGGAAATATGCCTCTGTTATGAGAAGCGTCATCCCCGGGTAGGCGGGGATCCAGGGGACCGGGTTCCGAGTCTGTGGCCCTGGATTCCCGCCTTCGCGGGAATGACGGTAACGTTGGAATCGAGATGGATCTTCGTCCGGCCCCTCACACCTGCCCGATGAAGTCCCGCTTGCCGAGCTCGAGACCGGCGTGGCGGAGGATGTCGTAGAAGGTGGCGGCGTGGAACAGCACGTTCGGGATCACGAAATGGATGAGGTACGACTCGCCCGTGAAGGTGAACGTGTTGCCGCCGCCCTGGATCGTCACCTGGCGCTCGTCCGAACCGTCGATCTGGTCGGGCCTGAAGCCCTGGACGAAGTCGAGCGTCTTGGCCAGCCGCGCCTTCAGCTCCGCGAAGGTGGTTTCGGTGTCGGGCCAGCTCGGCGGCTCGGTGCCGGCGAGCCGGGCGGCGGCGCCCCTCGTCATGTCGCTGACGATCTGGAGCTGCCGCGACAGCGGGTACATGTCGGGCGCCAGCCGATAGCCGATCAGCACCGCCGGATCTATCTTGCGGGCTTCGCAATGCGCCTCGGCCTTGTCGATGATGGCCGAAAGGCTGTTCAGGACCTGCACGAACAGGGGCACGGAAGCCCGGTACATGGAAATCGCCATGGGTCACCTGGATGGAGTGGATGGGGTCCGGCCATTGTGAGGCGGAAACCATGACGATGAAAAGCCCGGACGGCGCGCTCGGCGACGACGAGCGATACCGTGCGGTCTTCACCAACTATGCCGAGCGCCCGCCGCAGGCCGGCGGAAATCCTGGCATCTGGTGCTACACGGACCGGCTTTCCTATGCCGCCGGCGAGACCGTCGTGGTCCATGCCTGCACCACGGCGCGATCATTCGACGCGGTGCTGCTGCGCGATGGCGCGGCGCCGCGCGAGGTGCTCCGCCGCACCGCCCTCGCCGGCGCATTCCACGAAACGCCGGCGGATTGCTCGATCGCCGGCTGCGGCTGGCCGGCCGCCTTCGCGTTCACGATCGAACCGGATTGGCCCTCCGGCGCCTATCGCCTGACGCTCACGAGCGGCGAACTCGCCTGCGAGCATCTCTTCATCGTCCGGCCGCCGCCCGGCGACCGGGCCGGACGGCTGCTGCTCGTGGCGGCGACCGCGACCTGGACCGCCTACAACGATTGGGGCGGCTCCAATCACTACGAGGGCCTGACCGGCCCGACCGGCGACCGTCCGGCGCCGGAAGTCAGCACGCTCCGTCCCTGGGCGCGCGGCTTCGTCACCCTCCCGCCCGATGCACCGCGGGCCGGGCTGGCGGCGCCGCCGGCCTTCGGCACGCCCGTCCGCTATCCCCACATGGAATGGGCCTGGCGCACCGGGCACAGCAAGAAATACGCCTCCTCCGGCTGGGCCAGCTACGAGCGGCACTTCGTCGCCTGGGCCGAGCGGCAAGGCTACGCCGTCGACATCGTTTCGCAGACCGACCTGCATTACCGCCCGGAGCTCCTCGACGGCTACGCCTGCGTCGTGTTCACCGGGCACGACGAATACTGGTCGTGGGAGATGCGCGACGCGATCGATGCTTATGTCGAGTCGGGCGGCCGCGTCGCCCGCTTCGCCGGCAATTTCATGTGGCAGATCCGGCTGGAGAACGCGGGCACCCGCCAGATCTGCCACAAATACCGGGCGCGCGAGGACGATCCGCTCTACCGCACCGAGCGCCGCCATCTCACCACCGGCGCCTGGGAGGCCGCAGAGACGGGACGGCCCGCCGCGCTCACCTTCGGGCTCAACGCCTTGCGCGGGCTCTATGCCGGCTGGGGCGGCTGCGCGCCGCGCGGGCCGGGCGGATTCTCGGTCTACCGGCCGGAGCACTGGGCCTTCGCCGGCACCGGGCTCGGCTATGGCGATCTGCTCGGCGGCGAGTCGCGGGCCTTCGGCTACGAGGTGGACGGGCTCGACTACGAGATCCGCGGCGGCCTGCCCTATCCCGCGCCCGGCGAGGTGGTTCCGGAAGGACTGGAGATCCTGGCGCTCGGCCTCACCTCGCTGGTCGAGACCGGACCGGGCTCGCTCTTCCTCGGCCAGGAGGATGCCGAGTACATCGCCGGGATCCTCCACGGCAGCGGCGAGGCGCTGGAGCGCGTCAAGCGCGGCGCCGGCATGATCGTCCATTTCCGCCGCGGCCGGGGCGAGGTCTTCCATGCCGGCAGCTGCGACTGGGTCGCCGGCCTCATCCGCGGCGACCCCTATGTCGCGCAGGTCACCCGCACCGTGCTGGACCGGTACCTGCAGGGTCAGCTTGTCGGCCAGCACCCCCACCCCAACCCTCCCCCGCTGTCGCGGGAGAGGGGGTAACGAGCCCTCTCCCGCTTGCGGGGGAGGGTTGGGTGGGGGTGTCGATGACGTGCTCGCTGAACGGTAGCGCGAGTCGGGCTGGCGAACCGGCAGCCCTGCGGCTATAGCCGAACCATGAAACCCGCGCCCGGTCCCGTCCCGCCGATCGACCTTCCGGACGGCCGCTCGCTGCCGGTATCGGTGCGGCTGAGCGAGCGGGCGAAGCGCGTTGCCTTGCGCCTGGCGCCCTCGGGCGAGGCGGTGGAGCTGGTGGTACCGCGCCGCACCTCGCTCGCCACGGCCTACGGGTTCCTGGAGAGCCGGCGCGGCTGGGTGGTGGCCCAGGCGATGCGGGTGCCGCCGCGCGTGCCCTTCGCCGACGGCGCCCTGATCCCCTATCTCGGCCAGCCCCACGCCCTGACCGCGGTCGGTGCCGGCGGCACCCGAAAGAGCTTTTGGATCGGCGACGGCCGCATCGAGGTCACCGGCGCGCCGGAGCATCTCGCCCGCCGCACGCGCGACGGCCTGCGCGAGCGCGCCCGGCGCCTCCTCGGCGAGAAGACCGAAGCAACCGCCACCCGGCTCGGCCGCCGCGTCGCCGCCGTCGCCGTCGGCGACGCCAGCTCGCGCTGGGGCAGCTGCGCCGCGTCGGGCCGCATCCGCTATTCCTGGCGCCTGATCCTGGCGCCCGAGCGCGTCGTCGATTACGTCGTCGCCCACGAGGTCGCCCATCTCGCCGAGATGAACCACTCGCACCGCTTCTGGCGCGTCGTCGAATCCCTGCACGTTGCGTGGCGCGAGGACCGGGCCTGGCTCAGCCGCCACGGTCGCCAGCTGCAACGCTATGGCTGAGCCGGCGGCGCTCGCGACGGAGGGGGTTGCGCCCCGCCCCGGTATGCATCGGCACGAGCCGGAGCGTATAACCCTCGATGCGGGGCACCGGGAGCCCCGCGCGGGAGACGACATTCTCGAGCTGAGTCCAAGCCGGCCGCCGCCGCCCGACCGGCCGGAGCCGCAGATCGACGCCCGCCGCGCGGTGGCGCCGCCGCATGTCTTCGTGCGGCTGATCCGCCGCGGCATCGCCGTGCTGATCGAACGGCGCGAGCCGCATCTTGACCCGAGGCGCCGCCCGATCGCGCCGGATTCGCTCTTCGCCCACGCGATCCTGTCGCAGATGCCGCGGCGGCGGCGCTGGGCGCTGGGCGCCTTCATCGTCGTCTCGCTACTGCTGCACGCGGCGCTGATCGCGAGCATCCATTTCTCGCTGTTCGGCGGCGGCACCGACGACACGATCCCGGTTCAGCTCGTGCTGGAACAGCCGCAGGACAAGGCCGCCCAACCGCCGCCGCCGCCCCCGCCGCCGCC
>DATGFU010000402.1:0-23120 GCA_035308865.1 Allostellaceae bacterium
CTGCTCGTCGAGATCGACCCGCGCGACTACCAGCTGGCGCGCGACAAGGCCTCGACCCAGCTCGCGCTCGACCGGGCCCAGCTGGCCAGCGCCGAGGCCGGGCTCGACATCGCACGCGTGCGCTATCCCGCGGATCTCGCCTCCGCCCAGGCGACCACCGCCTCGGCCAAGGCGACGAGGGACAAGGCCGCCGCCGACTACGATCGCCAGAGGCGGGTCGATGCGCGCGCGACCACCCAGCAGCAGATCGATGCGGCAGGTCAGGCCCTGCACACCGCCGAGGCGCAGCTTTCCGACGCCGAGGCGCGCGAGCGCACCGCCGGGCTGGTGCAGCAGAACATTGCCGTCGCGGAGGCGCAGGTGCGGCAGCTAAGCGCCGCCGCCGACCAGGCGAAGGTCCTGCTCGACCAGGCCGATCTCGATCTGTCGCACACCAGGATCACGGCGCCGCAGGATGGCTGGGTGACCAAGCGGAACGTCCAGCTGGGATCCTATCTCCAGGTCGGCCAGTCGCTGTTCTCGCTGGTCTCGACCCGGGTCTGGGTGACGGCGAACTTCAAGGAATCGCAGCTTGCCGATATGCGGCCGGGCCAGCACGCGCGCATCCGCATCGACGCCTATCCGAGCCTCGATCTCGAAGGCCATGTCGATTCGATCCAGATGGGCACCGGCTCGCGCTTCACCGCCTTCCCGGCGGAGAACGCCACCGGGAACTACGTCAAGATCGTGCAGCGCGTGCCGGTGAAGATCGTCATCGACCGCGGCCTCGATCCCAACCTGCCGCTGCCGCTCGGCCTGTCGGTCGATCCGGTGGTCGAGCTCCGATGAGCGAGACGCAAGCCGAAAACACAGCCGCCCGCCTAGCTTGGCGGCCCCGCGGCAATCCCTGGCTGATCGCGGTCGTGGTGACCTCCGCCTCCTTCATGGAGGTGCTCGATTCGACGATCGTCAACGTCGCCCTGCCGCATATCGCCGGCAGCCTGTCGGCGGGGACGGACGAGGCGACGTGGACCCTCACCTCGTATCTCGTCGCCAACGGCGTCGTGCTGCCGATCTCGGGCTGGATCGGCAGCGTGATCGGCCGCAAGCGCTACTTCATGATCTGCATCAGCATGTTCACCCTCTGCTCGCTGCTCTGCGGGCTCTCGGCAACGCTGTGGCAGATCGTGCTCTTCCGCATCCTGCAGGGGTTCTTCGGCGGCGGGCTGCAGCCGAATCAGCAGGCGATCATCCTCGACACGTTCGACCCGTCCCGGCGCACCGCCGCCTTCTCGCTCACCGCGGTCGCCACCATCGTGGCGCCGATCCTGGGGCCGACGCTGGGCGGCGTGATCACCGACAATCTCAGCTGGCGCTGGATCTTCTTCATCAACGTGCCGGTCGGGATCGTCGCCTGGCTGGCCGTGCTGCGCCTGGTCGACGATCCGCCCTGGGCCAAGGCCGCGCCCCGCAACGGCTACCTGAACGTCGACTATATCGGCCTCGGGCTGATCGCGCTCGGCCTCGGCTCGCTCGAATTCGTGCTGGATCGCGGCGAGCAGGACGACTGGCTGGGCTCGCCGACGATCATGTTTTTCGCCGTGACGGCGCTCCTCGGCATCGTCGGCGCCGTGTGCTGGCTGCTGATCGCGAAGAAGCCGGTGGTGGACCTCCGCGTGCTGGGCGACCGCAATTTCGGGATCGGCACCATCATGATCTTCTCGACGGCGTTCGTCCTCTACTCCAGCGGCGTACTGATCCCGCAGCTCGCGCAGCAGCAGTTCGGCTACACCGCCACGCTTGCCGGGTTCCTGCTGTCGCCGGGCGCGATCATCACCATCGCGATGGTGCCGGTCGTCATGCGGCTGATGCCGCTCTTCCAGACGCGGCTGCTTATAGCGTTCGGCTTCTTCTGCCTCGGCTGCTCCTTCATCTACTGCGCAGGGCTCTCGCCGCAGTCGGACTTCGTCACCATGGCGACGCTGCGCTCGGGCCAGAATTTCGGGATTTCGTTCCTGTTCGTGCCGGTCAGCACGATCGCATTCTCGACCCTGCCGACACTCATGAACCGCGACGCGACTTCGCTCTACACCATGTTCCGCAACATCGGCGGCTCGGTCGGCATCGCGGTGTCGACGACGCTGGTCACGCGCCACGCCCAGGAACGTCAGTCCCGGCTGGTCGAGCACCTGACGCCCTTCAGCCAGCCCTATCTCGATACGCTCGCGCACAACATGGCGGTGCTGAAGGCCCAGGGCGTCGCGGCGACCCGGCTGATCGACAGCGCCACCGGGGCGATCTACAGCACGCTCGCACGGCAATCGGCGATCCTGGCCTATCTCGACGTCTTCATGGTCTGCGCCGCCATCGCCTTCGTCATCGTGCCGATCACCTTCCTCTTCGCGCCCAGCAAGGCCGTCGCCGGTCGCCCGGCAGGAGCCGAATGACCATGCGATTCCCGAGAACAGGCGCTGCCTCACTGTTCGCCCTCGTGGCTGCGGGCTGCACAGTCGGCCCCGACTACGTCCCTCCGGCAGCCGAGGCGCCGGCGCAATGGACTGAGGCGAAGGCGCCCGGGCTGCTCGCCACGGGGCCGGATCAGGCGACCCAGGTGGAAGGGTGGTGGCACGGCTTCGGCGATGCCGAGCTCGATCGGCTGGTGGCCGCGGCGATCACGGAGAATCTCGATCTCAAGATGGCCGAGCAGCGTGTGCTGGAGGCGCGGGCCCAGCGCGATGCCGCTGCGGCCGGCGAATACCCGAGTCTTACAGCCCGCGCGCTCGCCGATCGGACCGGGCTGAAGCTGCCGCCCGTGGACGGTCAGTTCAACTTTTTCGCGGCGGCGCTGCAGCCCTCCTGGGAGGTCGACCTCTTCGGCAAGACGCGGCGTACCGTGGAGGCGGCCGATGCCTCGGTCGACGCGTCGGTCGAGGATCGCCGAGCGGTTCTGGTCAGCCTGCTCGGCGAGCTGGGAGACGACTACGCGGCGCTCAGGTCCGCGCAGGCGCGGCTCGCCATCGCCCGCCGCAACATTGCGGCGCAGCAGGATGCCCTGGCGCTCACCCGCGACAAGTTCCGGGGCGGGCTCGGCAGCGAACTCGACGTCGCGCAGGCCGAGTCCGGGCTGGCCAGCCTGCAGGCGGTGGTGCCGCAGCTCGACGCGGCGGAGGCCGAGGAATCCCACGCGATCGCCGTGCTGCTGGGGCGCGACCCGGGCGCGCTCGAGGCCGAGCTGGCGATGCCGAGCCCGGTCCCGCCGGTGCCGCCCGTGCTGCCGGCGGCGCTGCCGTCCGACGTCGTCCGCAACCGGCCGGACATCCGCGAGGCCGAGCGCCGCATCGCCAGCGCCAATGCCCAGATCGGCGTGGCCGTCGCCGCCGAGTTCCCGAGCTTCACCATTGCGCCGGACATGGCGCTCGCCTCGGGCGCGCTGCGCACGCTCTTCACCAGCCACGCCATTCAGTGGGTGCTCGGCGGCTCCGCGTCGGACTCGCTGTTCGATGGCGGCAAGCGCGACGCCGATGTGCGCTCGGCCAAGGCGAGCACCGAAGAGGCGCGGCTCGCCTACCGCAAGACCGTGCTGACCGCCTTCCAGGAGGTCGAGGACGCGCTCGTCGCCTACCAGACGGAGCGGCAGCGGCACGAGCAGCTCGCCGCCGCGGCCGCCGCCGATCGTACCGCCGTGGACCGCGCGACCTCGCTCTACCGGGCGGGACTCGGCGAGTTCCTCAACGTGCTCGACAGCGAGCGGAATCTCTACAGTGCCGAGGATGCCGTGGCGCAGAGCGACGCCGAGCTGACCCGCCAGGCCGTGGCGCTCTACAAGGCGCTGGGCGCCGGCTGGCAGGCGGGAGAGGCGGCCCCCGAATCGGTTGCCGCCCGTCCGCCCGATCAGCCGGCCACGGCCGGCCCGCCGGTCACCAGCGATAGGACGCGGTGACGCCGATCGTCCGCGGCCGGAACGTCTCGGCCGTGTAAAGCCGCGTGAACTCGTCCTGGTGGGCGAGGCTGAGCTGCGGATGCGAGTCGAAGAGGTTGTCGACGAACAGGTTCATCTCGAGACTGTCCATGATGATCCCGGTCCGCAGCGAGACGAAGTTCGTCGCCGGATCGGGCCGCAGCCCGGCGTCGAAATATTCGGTCCCGGGGTCCTCGGCCGGCGTGGCGCGGTGGCGGCGGCTCGCATATTCCCAGTCGGCGCGGATGAAGGCGTCGTCGTCGCCCACATTGAAATTATACTGCCCGCCGAGCGTGACGGTCCACGGCACGACGTCCAGCGAATCCCCGTTGCGCGCCAGGAACTGGCCCGGGCTCGCCGGATCCATCGCGTCGCCGTCGTATTTGGCGTCCGTATAGCCGAAGGCGAATTCGAACCGGAACGACGGATCGATCTGCCACTGCCCGTCGACGTCGAAGCCCTCGCTGATCGCGTTGCCGACGTTCGTCGTGTACTGGATGCCGCATTGCGGGACGTAGACGGCCTGCTGGATGTTGCTCCACTCGACATAGTAGGCGCTGGCCGAGATCTGCACCTTGCGGTCGAAGAACCGGTCCTTGGTGCCGATTTCGTAGCTCCACGTCGTGTCGGAATCGTAGGACGTCGGGAAGACGCCGCCGCAGGCCACGACCGGCAAGGGCGGCGAGGCGCCGCCGATGCGGTAGCCCTTGGCAATCGTGGCGTAGACCATGTCGTCTGGCGTGAACTGCCAGGTGCCGCTGAATTTCGGCGTCACCGGCCGCTCGTCCTTGCTGCCGCCTTCCTGTGCCGGGACGCCGTTGCTGTCGAGCAGGTCCTGCGACCCGTTGTTCAGGTTGTGGAAGTCGAAATGTGTGTAGGCGAAGCGCAGTCCGACCTCGAGCTTGACGTCGTCGAGGATCTTGTAGCTGGCATCCCCGAACACGGCGATCTGCATGTCGTTGCCGACCGTGTCGTTGATGTAGTCGTCGCCGTTGGGCAGGAGCGGCATGCCCCAGGCGGTGACGATGTCCTCGTTCCATAGATACTCGGACAGTGCCGGCAGCTGCGGGTCGTTGATCTCCTCGGTGCTGCGCTGGCTGTTGCTGTCGTAGAACACGCCGGCCGTCCAGGTCAGGCGGGCGTCGGAATCCGGCGACTGGATGCGGATTTCCTGGGTCAGGTTGCGCTGGGTGTTGGTGATGTAGTTTATCGCGACATAGGGGCCGAAGCCGGGCAGGTTGATCCCCCCTGGCGACAACAGCACCGAGTGCGACAGGCAGTTGGTAAGGTTGACGCACGGCGCGCCCTGCGGGTCGATGCCGCCGCTGGTCAGCTGCTGGAAATAGGAGAGGTCGTAGAGCGTGCCGCTATAACCGTTCAGCCGCTCGTCGCGGGTGAAGTAGGAGGTGTTCGAGATCACCTGGTAATCGTCGGTGTCGTACTCGATCTTGACGGAACCGAGATCGAAGCGGTCGTAATCCGCCATCGTCTCCGGCGTCGAGTCGATCCAGCGGCCGTCATTGGGGTCGGACAGGGTGACCCAATACTGATTGTAGTTGTTCTGCGAGCGCTGCTCGAAATTGTAGCTCGGCGTGATCGTCAGCCCGTCGATCGGCTTGTAGGCCAGCGCCGCGTGCACGACATAGGTCGCGGTGCGGTTGTCGTCGTCGTCGGAGGTGCCGTCATAGGGGTTGACCTTGTCGATCCAGCCGCCGTCGTGACGGCCCCAGGCGCTGACCCGGAAGCCCAGCAGATCCTCCACGATCGGGCCGCCGACCGCACCGCCGGCCTCGTAGCTCATCCCGCCGTCCTCGGTCCCGGCAAGCTCGGCATGGGCGAAGCCGCTGTAGTCGGTGAGGCTGGGCTGGGGCGTGATGTAGCGCACCGTGCCGCCCTCGGAACCGGCGCCGAACAGCGTGCCCTGCGGCCCGCGCAGCACCTCGACGCGGTCGAGGTCGAATACCGCCGGCAGCGAGGAATTCGCGTTGAGGCCGAGCGCGCGCAGCTGGATCGGCGTGTCGTCGATATAAACGCCCGTGGTCGCCGACCCCGCGTTCGACTTGACGCCGCGGATCGAGATCGCGTTGGAATCCTTGTCGAAGTCGACGCCGGGCGTGAATTTGGCGAGATCGGCGAAGGACTTGACCCCCTGTACCTCCATCTTGATGGCGTCGAAGGCGCTGACGCTCTCCGCGACCTTGCTCAGCGGCTCCGCACGCCGTGTCGCGGTGACCGTGATCTCCTCGAGTTGCCCGCCGGCAGTCTGGCTGGGCGGCGGGGGTGCCGGCGGCGGCGCGGTCTGGGCTGCCGCGACGTCCACGCCGAGCAATGCAAGCGACAGGATCAGGCTTGGCCGGGCGAACGGCACGGCGCGCGGTCCGGTATTGCCACCGGGCTGTTCGGAATTTCGACGATGCAAGATGGTCCCCCGTACGATTGTTTGAACCAGCCGATGTCCCCCGGCCTTGGACAAGCGGTATGCGAACGGCTGCGCGAAAGCTTTGGCGCTGAAAAGAATTCTTATCGTCGGCGGCCCCAGTGCAAGGCGCTCATCGCCCTCAGGCAGCGGCGAGCGCTGAATGCCCCGGCGTCGATCGGACAGTTACCTGGCAAGATGCGAATCCCCGTCGTGCGAGAGCCGCCTCGGTGCGAGCGGCGGTTCCGTTATAGACCGACCGCGGCAGGTCTGGCGAGGCGGGGCACGGAGGTACCGCGGCCTTTGGTGACGCCAGGATCGCCGAAGCTCAGAAATCTTTCGACACCGTGAGCCCGACCGTCAGCGGCTGTACCGTGTAGCCGCCATTGACCGCGAGCAGGTTCGGCCGCTGGATCGTCTTGCCCATGTCGAACAGGTTCTTGGCGAAGAGCGAGACTTCCAGATCGCCGTAGACCGCGCCGAGGCTGGCATTGACGATGTTGTAGACCGGCCGGTCGTGGTCGGGGTCGTCCGGGCTGAAGGCGCCGATGCTGTGGCCGGTCCAGTCCCAGTCGACGCGGGCGAAGCCGTCGATCTCGTCGGTGATCGAGCGCGTGTAGTCGACGCCGAAGGTGGCGCTCCAGTCCGGCACGGCGAGCAGCCGCTCGCCGACCGTGGCGCCAACGCCCTGGGCGACCGAGGTCAGCTGGTCGTGGGTGTAGCCGGCCGTCACGTTCGCCGTCAGCTCCGGCGTCACCTTGTAGTGCATCTCGAGATCGGTGCCGTAGATCTCGGCGTTGCCGGCATTGGTATTGAAGTCGAAGCCGCAGAAGTCGAGGAAGACGAACTGCTGCACGTTCTTCCACTGCTCGTAGTAGCCGGCGAGGAAGATCGACAGCTTGTTGTCGAGCAGGGTCGACTTGGTGCCGATCTCGTAGCTCCACAGCGAATCGGGACCGTAGGTCTCGGGCGCCTTGGTGATGCCGAGCCCGGCGAAATCGGCGGTGCATTCGAAGAGCGGGATCTGGATGTTCGCGCCGCCGAGCCGGAAACCCTTGACCGCGTTGGCATAGACGCTGGTGTCGTCGTCGACCTGATAGTTGAGCGCGAATTTCGGCGTCAGCGGATAGACATGCGTGACGCTCTCCTCGTAGGGCGACGCGCCGTAATTGTAGTAGGAGCCGGCGAAGCTGTTGTCGGAGCTGCGGGCGAAGCCGTAGCGCAGGCCTATCGTCGCGGTGAGCGCCGGAATCGGGCGATAGGCGACCTCGCCGAAGGCAAAGTATTGCCGCTCGTCATAGCTGATCGTGTTCGAGTAGACCTCGTCCGACGGGGCGGGCAGGCCGGTCAGCTGCAGGAAGCTTACGCCGTAGAGCCGCTGGACCAGCGCGTTCAGGCCGAGCTGGAACTCCTGGTCGGACAGGTGCGAACGCTGGTCCGCGAAATAGAGCCCGGCGATCCACGTATAAGGCAGCCCGGTCTGATCGAAGGACTTCGAGGCGAGCCGGATCTCCTCCGAATACTGGCTGTAGGTCGGACTGAGATAGGTCAGGCCGGGCAGGTACCCGATGGCGGTCGGATTGACGTTCGGGAAGGCCGTGGCCGGATCGGGCAGGAATCCGGTCGGCGACGAGGTGTAAGCACCGGGGAATCCGGCATTGGGGATGATCGGCGGCGAGCTGAACTGCGTGTCGAACGTGTTCGCCATCAGCTCGCTGTTGTAGAAGGTGCCGTCCTCGGTCCGGCGGAAATGCCGCCAGAAATAGCTGGTGATCGAGGTGAGATCCGACCAGCCGAAATCCTTGTCGACGGTGATCGCCGGCACGAACATGGAATCCTTGCCGGATTCCTGGACGGGCTTGGTCGTGATCAGCGGCGTGCCGAGGTCGTAGACCGAGGTGTCGTCGGCGGCCAGGGTCTGGACAAACATCGAGGGCGTGATGACCAGCGTGTCGTCCGGCCGGTACTTGAGCGCCGCCTTGAAGACGTAGGCCTGCTCCTGGTTGGCGCCGGCGGTGATGAGCTTGCCGGGGATCGGAGTCGCGTTGGTGCAGGAGAAATCGGTCTCGGGGCTCGGCAGCGGGCAGGAGAAGATCGCGTTTGCCGGCGCGTAGCGGTCGATATAGCCGCTCTGGAGATCGTATTCGAAGCCGATCCGCAGGGCGGCCACGCTGGGCGCCAGCGGGATGTTCAGCACGAGGTTGTCGGTGCTGTTCACCCCGCCGTGCTCCGTGCCGGAGATCGTGGCTTCCGCCGAGCCTTCGAACTTGTCGAGATCGGGCGGGTTGGAGATGAACTTGATCGTGCCGCCCATCGAGCTGGCGCCGTAGAGCGTGCCCTGCGGGCCGCGCAGGATCTCGATGTCCTTCACGTCGAAGAACTTCGGCTCGGTGGCGCCGCTGTTGAAGTCGCTGCGCACGGTCATCGACACGTCGTCGAGATAGATGCCGACCGTGGCCGCGCCCGACTCGGAGCTCACGCCGCGGAGCTCGATCGCGCTGAGGCCCGCGCCGCCGCCATTGTCGAAGGACAGGCTGGGCACGCTGCGCGCGAGATCGGTGAAATCCTCGATATGGTGCTCCTGCAGCTGCTCGCCGCCGATCACCGTTACCGAGAGCGGCACCTCCTTGATGTTCTCCGTGCGCTTCTGCGCCGTGACGGTGACAGTCTCGAGGCCGTTGCTCTCGGCGGCCGCGGCGGTTGCCGGCGGGGCGGGCGGCGCAGCAGCCGGCTGCTGGGCCAAGGCAGGGCCGGCGAGTAGTGGCAGCAGGGCGGCGAGCGGCCTGAGGCCGTAAGCCGGGCGTCGGTGCGATCGGGCGTCGATGTCCAAGTCTGCCCCCCAGGTCAGCTGAGATACCTACCCGCCGGGTCGTCGCACCCAGTTCGGATGTCTTCCGCGATCACGGAGGCCGGATAGGCAGGGCGGCGTGGCCAAGCTGGCCCAGGGTAGGCGGCGCGGATTCGGTAAGCCGCCCGAGGACTGGTTGGCGGACGACGAGAGTGACCCTGACGATGCCGGACGCCCAGGCGATCTTGGACTGTCTCGGTGCATGACCCGGCGACGCTAGCACGCGCCGGTCGTTTCGGACAACAGCCCGTGTGATCGCAGAACGCGGGCTGGATGACCCCGGCAGCGCCAGGACATCGTCCCGATATCCACCGATCAATTGCCCAGCGAGTCACCAACTTGCCGCCGTCTGCCCATGCCTCCTGCCCGACCAAGCAAGAGCCGCGCCACGTGCCGGTCCATCTGTGATCTTAATTTTTTGCCGTGGGGAGGGCCGACGGCTAGACTTCCGCACGCGACGGATCGGGGGGAAGGCAAGGGCATGGCCGGTGATACGAAACGGGGCAGGAGCGATCGGGAATTGGGCATGGATCGTCCGATCGCCCGCCGTGATTTTCTCGACGGCGTGGCGCTGGCGATCGGCGTGACTGCCGGCGCGGCGGCCGGCGGCGCCCTTCTGCCCGGTTTGGCGCTCGGCGATGAGGCGGCGCCCCAGGACCGCCCGGATTACTACCCGCCGCTGCTGACCGGGCTCCGCGGCAGCCACCCGGGCTCATTCGAGGCGGCGCACGCGCTGCGCGACGGCATGCTCAAGATTCCCGATGAGGCGCCGGGCACCGTCGAGGACTACGATCTCGTGGTGGTCGGCGGCGGCATCAGCGGGCTTGCCGCGGCGCATTTCTACCGGGCGGCCCGGCCGGACGCGCGCATCCTCATCCTCGAAAACCACGACGATTTCGGCGGCCACGCCAAGCGCAACGAATTCCGGCTCCGCGAGCGGCTGCACCTGATGAACGGGGGCACGCTGGAGATCGACTCACCGCGGCCCTACAGCGTCGTCGCCTCCGGCCTCCTGCGAACCCTCGGCATCGACCCGGTCGCGCTCGAGAAGCAGTGCGCCGACGATAAGTTCTACCCGTCGCAGGGCCTCGGCGTGGGCCTGTTCTTCGACAAGGAGACCTTCGGCGCCGACAAGCTCGTCACCGGCGCCGGGCAGAAGCCATGGCGCGAGGTGCTCGCCGGCGCGCCGCTCTCGCCCAAGGTCCGCGAGGACATCGCCCGCATCGAGGAGGATTCGGTCGACTACATGCCGGGTCTCGGCTCGGACGAGAAGAAGGCGCGGCTCGCCCGGATGAGCTACGAGGACTATCTCGTCAAGGTGATCAAGGCCGATCCCGGCGTCGTGCCCTATTACCGGGCGCGGACGCATGGCGAGTGGGGCGTCGGCACCGATGCCGTCGGCGCGCTGGAAGTGTGGCCTTTCGGCTTCCCCGGCTTCAAGGGGCTGGGGCTGAAGCCCGGCGCCGCGCCGCATATGGGCTACACCGCGGCGGGCTACGCCGAGGGCGGCTCCGCCAAGTTCCATTTCCCCGACGGCAACGCCTCGATCGCGCGGCTGCTCGTCCGCAAACTCGTGCCCGAGGCGATTCCCGGCAGTACGGCCGAGGACGTCGTGACCGCCCGCGCCGACTACACGAAGCTCGACCGGCCCGGCGCCCCCGTTCGCATCCGGCTCTCCAGCACGGCGGTGCGGGTGCGCAACCGCGGCAACCCGTCCGGCGGGGTCGAGATCGTCTATTCCCGCGCCGGCCGGCTCGCCGCGGTCCGCGGCAGGGACTGCGTGCTCGCCTGCTACAACATGATCATTCCGTATCTCTGTCCCGAGCTGCCCGAGCGGCAGAAGGCGGCGCTGCACGAGGCGGTAAAGACGCCGCTCGTCTACACCAGCGTGGCGCTCGCCAACTGGCACGCCTTCAAGAAGCTGGGGATCTCCCAGGTCTATGCGCCCGGATCCTACCACGCCTATATGCGGCTCAACCCGGCGATGAAGATCGGCGGCTATGCGACACCGCGCTCGCCCGACGAGCCGATCCTGGTGTGGATGGTGCGCACGCCCTGCCAGCCCGGGCTCTCGCAGAAGGACCAGTACCGTGCCGGAAGGATGGAGCTGCTGCAGACGCCCTTCGAGACCTTCGAGCGCAACATCCGCGACCAGCTCGGACGCGTCCTCGGCCCGGGCGGATTCGATCCGGCGCGCGACATCGCCGCAATCACGGTGAACCGCTGGCCGCACGGCTACGCCTACGAATACAATCCCCTCTTCGATCCGGTGGACTGGGACGAGCCGGACATGCCGCACATCGTCGGCCGCAAGCCGTTCGGCCGCATCACCATCGCCAATTCCGACGCCGGCGCCGCCGCCTACACGGATTCGGCGATCGACCAGGCCTGGCGGGCGGTGCAGGAATCGCTGGTGATCTAGGACCGGACGCGGGTGAAGTCCGCCGTCCAGTTGGTCTCCCACGTGGTGCCGCCGTCGAGCGAGAAGGCCTGCTCCCAGCGCTCGCGGTCAGGCGGCAGCTTCTCCCGCAGGTAGCGTGCCTTGACCGGCCGCCCGTCGTCGGTGTCGTCGCCGTAGAACAGGCCGTGATTGCCGCGGAAGCCGCCGAACATCGGGGCTTCCATGATGCCGTTCCGGCTGTTGATCCAGTAGGTCGACCACAGCTTGCGCTCGAGGTCGAATGTCCGCACGGTCAGCCCGGAGAACCCCTTGGTCGGGAACACCACCTCGTCGACATTGGCGATGCCGCCGAGATACTGCACGTAGCGGTCGGTGCCGGAGAATTCGTCCCATTCGGGATTCTTCGTCCAGCGCTTCTTGAGCCGCCGGTTCACGAGCGTCCAGTCGCCGATGTGATAGTCGAAATCATGGACGTCGCCGGTGAGCTCGGCGTCGAGCGGCGTCGTCCGCCGCTCATCCGCCCGCGCGGCCGCCGCGCTCATCGCGGCGGCGACGGCAAGGATCGCGCTGCGGCGAGTCAGGTTCAGACGAGTCTCGGTCATGGGGCACCTCCTCGACGGCACCCTAAGGCCTGATACCTGTCAGCGCCCGTCAGGTTTTCCGGAACGCGTGAGGACGCGCTCCGTGACCGGTTCGCCGCCGTCCGACGCGCCCGGCCGGCGCTACCGTTCCGCTGCAGCCGGAATAAGCATTCCGTCCCTTTTGGACAGGGCACTCTCCGCCGATTGCGCACCCAATCGCTCGATGCTGTTCCGAATGTGTTCAAACAAGCGAAAATACACCATTCGCCTAAAATGGACCGCCCCGTCGATTTCTTCAGGATTTTCGACAAAATCCGTTATCAGCAGCGGCTCGACATTAGGATATTCTCTTGCGATATCGCGGATCCATTGGTTCAGCTCAATCGCTGGCCGTGAGCGCGTCTGCGGCGTATCATAGGAGCCGTGATACTCCTTGCCCAATATGACAAATATACGGGTGGCAGTCGGGATGGATCCAAATATATACCTGATATTGTCCTTGAAAACCGCCTCCGGAGTTCTGCCAATATACCTGAACTCCTCCACCAATATATCCATGGCCTGAAGTTTATCCGGGCTATCGGTAATCTCCGCTCGCTGCGCCGCGGTAAGATCACAGACATTCAGCAGCCCTCTCTGGGTCGTGACCGTAAATGGGATCAGGGTTCCGGTTTCCTTATGCTCATAAATTGTCACCCATTGATCCGGAATGAAGCTAAATACCCAGCAGCCGTGGCGCGGCGAGGAGAACAGAGAACACGCAAAATCCTCCGGCTGATAGCCAAGTCGACATATTGCTGTTGCCGCCGCTTTCGGCACACCCGCGATCGCATAGCGAGTTGTCAGAGAATGGTCCAATCGAAGATCAATTCCATTTCTCATTATATTGTAGCTGCCGGAAACGTCAGCCGAAACCAGCCGGGCGTAATGCTCGATCACCGCAAGATCGCAGCCGCCGCGCAGCGAAAAAGGTGTATGACTCTTCCCAGTCTCTATCCCAGTCTCTATCCCTTCCTGCCTCGTTCCCTGTGCGATGTCTATCCAGTCGACGGGGCTGGCCGTGACCGGATCCGACAGCACCTCACCGACAATCTTCAGTTCCGGCCGATTCAAGGTTTGATAGACAAAAGCCTCTACGCCCATGTCCAGAGTACGGCATGAGAAGCAAAAGTGACGCAATATACTTTTGTTGACCTGGACCACCATAGCATAAAATCCACAAAATCCGTAGTCTCCGTAATGATCGTGAACCTTCACCAGTCCAGCATTCACGTTGAAACGTGAAAGCATCTTGAGTAATTCTGCAGCTGCCTCTTCGCGGTTCTCGGGCAGCCGCCGCTTCGTAAAATTCAGCTGGTTGGTCCGGTTGATCAGCTCGATCGCGCGATCGAGATGCTTCTCGACATCCGTCTCGATCGTGATGCGGATGCCGCTGGAGCGCAGGAAGGCAAGGTTGTCTCCGCCGGCCGCCGTTTCGTCGACTTGGCGCCGCTCCAGCACCTTGTACTGCTTCAGGCGGGTGAGTTCCTTGTCATCCTTGCCCTTCAGCAACGGATGGGTTCCCAGAACAGGCACGAAGGTTTCATCCTCCACCTGCAGGCCGGGAACAAAAAACAAGGCTTCTCTACGGTTTCCCGGATTGTCATCAACGAACAAGACGGTCTCGGGCCGCAATTTGACCGTCTCGATCAATCTCGCGAGACGAGGTCCCTTGGGTTCCCAGTTGATGCTGGGAAATATGAAATAATCCCAGATCCCATGCGCCTCGCAGACAGCCCGGACCGCGGCAAGATCGTTCTTCGAGCAGATTGACGACATGATCCCGCGCCGAGCCAGTTCGATCACCAGATCGCGGTTCTGCGGCAGGAAGGTGATTCCACCCTCGGTCAGCGTGCCTTTCCAAAACGTCTCGTCGAGATCCCAGACGACGAGCCTGACCGGCTCTCTCGGCTGCTCCTGAAGCATCCAAATCCCACCGTCGTCGTTTCGTAAGGCTTCAGCAGAGCGCAGCCTGACATGCCGTTGCCGCAGTTTAGCCCAGAATGCTGCACAGCAACAGTCGCGCCGCTCGCCAAGTCTGTTCGCGGCCTTGCCGGCATCTCGGTCTGGTGTGCATGGGTGCGTCCCCGGCCGCAGCGGCCGAGCTAAACCTAACCCCCGCTCTCGGTGACCAGATCGCCGTCGTGGAGGAACCCGGCGCCCTGCGTGACGACATGGTCACCCTCCGCGAGGCCGGACTGGATCGCGACCTTGCCGCCGCTGTGCTGGCCGGCCGCGATCGGGCGCAGCGCCGCCTTCCCGCCGTCGCGCACGACGAAGACCAGCGGATGGCCGTCCTTCACCAGCACGGCGCTTTCCGGCACGGCCAGCGTGTCCGCGTCGTCGAGGATCAGCTCGCCGGTGACGAACATGCCGGTCCGCAGGCTTTCGTCGCGCGGGAAGCGGACATGGGCGATGCCGTTGCGCGAGGCCTTGTCGACCAACGGTGCCACCAGCCGCACCGTGCCGATCACCTCGCCGCCGTCGGCGCGGGTGATGCGGACCCGCTGGCCCGGCCGGCAGCGGTCGAGCAGCCGGTCTGGGATCTCGGCATCGAGCTCGAGGATCCCGTCCCGCACCTCGCGGAAGAGCGGATCGCTCGACATGACGATCCGGCCGAGCCTGGCGGTGCGCTGCGAGATCAGCCCGTCGGCCGGTGCACGGATCTCGGTCTGGGCGAGCTGGGCCAGCAGCGCCGCGCGCTGCGCCTCGGCCAGCGCCAGATCGGCGCGGGCGGCGTCTGCGGTCGTCTCGCGCTGCTCGGCCGCCTGCACGGAGATGGCGCTGGTCTTCAGGAGCTCCTGGGCCCGCCGGACGTCGGCCTCGTTCAGCTTGAGCGTGGCGCGGGCGCGGGCGATCTGCGCCTCGGTCTGCTTGAGCTGCGCCTGCAGCAGCGAATCGTCGAGCTTGGCGAGGAGCTGGCCGGATTTGACCCAGTCGCCCTCGTCGACCTTGACCTCGGTGATGGCGAGGCCCGAGGCCTCGGATCCGACGGTCAAATCCTCCCATGGGGTCAGCGAGCCGTTGACCCGCAGCGTCTCCTCCATGGCGATGCGCTGGGCCGGCACGGTCACGACATTCATCACCGGAAGCGGCGGCTTCGGCGCTGCCGGTGCGCTCAGCATCACCCGTCCTACGACGCCCGCGACAGCGACTGCCGCCACGGCCACGATTCCGATCGCCATCAGCCCGCGCCGCGTGCGCAGCGGCGCCAGGCGCAGCCGGAAGGCTGCTCCGGCGGTCGGCATCGCGGTGGTGGAGGCGGGCGAGGTCATGGCGATCGGGACCGGTGCTCTTCTCACGACGAAACGCGGCGCATCCTAGCGGCGGCGGCCAGGATGCTCCCGTTAATTAGATTTAACATCATGATACCGCCCGTTTGCGTCATAAGGAGGGCAGCTTCGAAAGACCGGCGAGGGGAAGAGTCAGATGAACGGGAACGTCTCCGCCTGGGCGATCCGTCATCCGATTCCGCCGATCGTCCTCTTCATCGTGCTGACGCTGGTCGGACTCGTCGCCTTCGCGGGCATCGACATCGATGAAGGGCCGAACGTCGACATCCCGGTGGTCGACGTCACCATCACCCAGTCCGGCGCGGCGCCGGACGAGCTGGAGACGCAGGTCACCAAGCTGGTCGAGGACGCGATCGCCAATATCGGCGGCATCGACCACATCAGCTCGCGCGTGACCGACGGCGAATCCTATACCGGCGTCGAGTTCGTGCTCGGCGTCAACACCGACCGCGCCGTCAACGACGTCCGCGACGCCATCACCAAGATCCGCCCGAACCTGCCGCAGACCATCGACGAGCCGCAGATCGAGCGCGAGAACGTCTCGGGCGGCGACGTCGCCGCCTTTGCGGTCAGCGCGCCCGGCATGTCCGACACCCAGCTCGGCTGGTTCGTCGACAACGAGGTCAGCCGCCGGCTCCTGTCGGTGAAGGGCGTCGGCCAGGTTATCCGCTCCGGCGGCGCGGCGCGCGAGATCCGCGTCGATCTCGACCCGGCTCGGCTGATCGCGCTCGGCATCACGGTCGACGACGTCAACCGGCAGGTCCGCGCCGTCAACGCCAACATGCCGGGCGGCCGCGCCACCATCGGCAGCACCGAGCAGTCGATCCGTGCGCTGGGCTCGGCCGCCAGCGTCGACCAGCTGCGCCAGACCACCATCATCCTGCCCGATCACCGCCAGGCACGCCTCTCGGATCTCGGCAGCGTGACCGACGGGTTTGCCGAGCCGCGCGGCGGCGCCAGCCTCGACGCCAAGCCGGTCGTCGCCTTCACCGTCGATCGCACCAGCGGGGTCAGCGTGGTCGCCGTTTCGGACGGGGTCGACGCCAAGATCGCCGAGCTCCAAAAGGACCACCCCGAGGTCACGTTCCACCGCATCTACTCGGTGGCCGATTTTGCGAAGGGCGGCTACAAGGCCTCGATGGAGGCGCTGGCGCTGGGCGCGCTATTGGCGATCGCCGTCGTGTTCCTGTTCCTCCGCGATATGCGCGCGACCCTGATCGTGGGCATGGCGATGCCGCTGTCGCTCTTTCCGACCTTCTTCCCGATCTCGGTGCTGGGCTTCACCCTCAACTGGTGCTCGCTGCTGGCGCTGACGCTGGTCGTCGGGATCCTGGTCGACGACGCGATCGTCGAGATCGAGAACATCGTCCGCCATATGAACATGGGCAAGCCGGCCTACCAGGCGGCGCTGGACGCCGCCGACGAGATCGGGCTCGCCGTCGTCGCCACGACCATGACGATCGTCGCCGTCTTCATGCCGGTCAGCCTGATGCCGGGGATCCCCGGACAGTTCTTCCGCCAGTTCGGCGCCACCGTATCGATCGCGGTGCTGTTCTCGCTGCTGGTGGCGCGGCTGATCACGCCGATGATGGCGGCCTATCTCGGGCGGCAGCACCGCGGCAGGCACCGCGTCAACCCGCTGATCGCGCCCTACCTGCGCCTCCTCGCCTGGGCGCTCGACCATCGCTGGAAGGCCTCGGCGATCGGCGTGGCCCTCTTCATCTGCTCCCTCGGCCTCACCGCGCTGATCCCGCCGGATTTCCTGCCGGCCGAGGACAATGCGCTGTCGCAGCTCTATGTCGAGCTGCCGCCGGGCGCCACGCTCGACGACACGCGCCAGGCGGTCGCAAAGATCGCCGGGATCGCTAGGCGCGACCCCGATGTCCGCGGCGTGTTTGCCACCATCGGCGCGCCCGAGAACGCCGATGTGCGGATCGCCAGCGCCATCATCCTGGAGACGCCGCGCAGCGAGCGCAGCCGCCGGCAGCAGGCGATCGAGAAGGATCTCTCCGAGCAGTTCAGGGCGGTGCCGGGCATCCGGTACAATTTCGGCAAGGGCGGCAGCGCCCAGGATCTTCGCGTGATCCTGACCGGCGACGACCCGGCCGCGCTGGACCAAGTTGCCGAGCAGCTGGTCGGCGAGATGCGCAGCGTGCCGAACCTTACCAATGTCCGCAGCACGGCTAATCTGCTGCAGCCCGAGCTGCAGATCCGCCCGCTTTACGACCGGGCCTCGGAACTCGGTGTCTCCGTCGCCGACATCTCGACGACCGCGCGGCTCGCGACCCTGGGCGAGATCGACGCCAACCTGCCGAAATTCAACCTCACCGACCGGCAGATCCCGATCCGCGTGCAGATCGACCCGGCGGCGCGCAGCGATCTCGGCCAGATCCGCAACCTCCGCGTCGCGACCGCCGGCGGCGGCACGGTGCCGCTCGATTCGGTGGCCGAGATCACCATGGGCAGCGGCACCTCGCTGATCCGCCGCTACGCCCGCGAACGCCAGGTCACGGTGGGCGCCGATCTCGGCGGCGCGCCGCTGGGGCCGGCGACCGACGCCGTGCACGCGCTGCCGGCGCTCCAGCACCTGCCGCCGGGCGTCCATCTCAAGGATTCGGGCGATGTCGAGATCATGGGCGAGCTCTACCGCGGCTTCGGCTTCGCCATGGCCGCCGGGATCCTGCTGGTGCTGGGGGTGATGGTGCTGCTGTTCCACAGCTTCCTGCAGCCGCTGACCATCATGGCGGCGCTGCCGCTGTCGATCGCGGGCGCCTTGGGGGCGTTGGTGCTGTCGGGCGATTCGATGTCGCTCTCGGTGCTGATCGGGCTCCTGATGCTGATGGGCATCGTCACCAAGAACGCGATCCTGTTCGTCGACTACGCCATCCTGTCGATGCGCGAGCGCGGGACGCCGCGCCGCGAGGCCTTGCTCGAGGCCGGCGCCAAGCGCGCCCAGCCGATCCTCATGACCACCGTCGCGATGGTCGCCGGCATGGCGCCGATCGCGCTCCGCTTCGGCGAGGAAGCGGATTTCCGCGCGCCGATGGCGATCACCGTGATCGGCGGACTTATCACCTCGACGCTGCTGAGCCTCGTCTTCGTGCCGGTGACCTTCACCATCGTCGACGACGTGCAGTGCTGGATCGTCCGCCGCTTGGGCCATCTCGTCGAGGCCGAGCGCACACCGACGGTGGCGGCGGAATAGGCGACCGGCAGCCGCCCCGCGGCAATTCCACGCGCCCCCGGTGCGCTTGACCCAGGTCAATGGCCGGAGCGTCCGGCCGCCTAGGCTTGGCCGGGTCGGGAGCGCCATCACGGCCTGTCTCCCGAGCAAGCTGCGCCATTCGGGAGAATTGCGATGAAGGCACTCGTCTATCTGGGCCCGGGCCGCAAGGCGGTCGAGGACCGCCCGGTGCCCGCGATCCAGACGCCGACCGATGCGGTCGTCAAGATCGTCAAGACCACGATCTGCGGCACCGACCTCCACATCCTCAAAGGCGACGTGCCGAGCTGCGCCCCGGGGCGGATCCTCGGCCACGAGGGTGTCGGCGTCGTCCATGAAGCCGGGCCGGGCGTCACCACCTTCCGGCCGGGCGATCGCGTGCTGATCTCCTGCATCTCCGCTTGCGGGCGGTGCGAATACTGCCGTCGCGGCATGTACTCGCACTGCACGACCGGCGGCTGGATCCTCGGCAACGAGATCGACGGCACCCAGGCGGAGTACGTCCGCATCCCGCATGCCGATACCAGCCTCTACCGCATTCCCGAAGGCATGGACGAGGAGGCGCTGGTGATGCTGAGCGACATCCTGCCCACCGGCTTCGAATGCGGCGTGCTCAACGGCAAGGTGGCGCCGGGTTCGACCGTCGCCATCGTCGGGGCCGGCCCGATCGGCTTGGCCGCGTTGCTGACCGCCCAGTTCTACGCGCCGGCCGAGATCATCATGGTGGATCCCGACGAGAACCGGCTCGACGTGGCGAAGCGCTTCGGCGCCACCCAGCTCGTCTGCGCCACCGGGGCGGGTGCCGGCGAGGCGGTGATGCGGCTGACCCACGGCCGCGGCGTCGACACGGCCATCGAGGCGGTCGGCGTGCCCGCCTCCTTCATCACCTGCGAGGACATCGTGGCGCCGGGCGGCACCATCGCCAATGTCGGGGTGCACGGCACCAAGGTCGACCTCCGTCTGGAGCGGCTGTGGTCGCAGAACATCACGATCACGACGCGGCTCGTCGACACCGTGACGACGCCGATGCTGCTGAAGACCGTGGCGGCGGGCCGGATCGATCCGAAACGCCTGATCACGCACCGCTTCCGCTTCGACCAGATCCTCGACGCCTACGAGACGTTCGGCCATGCCGCCGGCACCCGGGCGCTCAAGGTCATCATTGCCGCCTGACACGGCGATGGGAGGCGGAGAGGCGCTTATGCAAGCATCGGACATCATGACGCGGGACGTCGTGTCGGTCGGACCGGAGACCGGGTTGAAGGAGGTGGCGCGCCTGCTGCTCGAGCGCGGGATCAGCGCGGTCCCGGTGGTCGATCCGGCGGGCGAAGTCATCGGCATGGTCAGCGAAGGCGACCTCATCGGGCGCGACGATGCCGAGCGCGAGGCGCGCCGCGACTGGTGGCTTGCGCTTCTCGCGGAAGGCGAGGCGCTGCACCCCGAATTTCTCGCCAGCTTCGGCGATGGCGACCGCACGGCGCGGGAGGTCATGTCGGCGCCGGTGGTCACGGTGACCGAAGCCGCCGAGGCCCGCGAGATCGCGCGGTTGCTTGCCGCCCATCACGTGAAGCGCGTGCCGGTCCTGCGCGGCGGCGCGCTCGTCGGGATCGTCAGCCGCGCCGATCTCCTGCGGGCCTTCGCGGGCGAGAAGACGGCGCCGGAGCCGCCCCGCCCCGCGATCGTCGGAATGGTGGAAGGCATGATTTCCCGGCTGGACGAGCGCTTCGTCCACGGGGCCCATGAAGGGACGGGCGCAGCGCCGGCGGAACCGGGTCCGGCCGTCGCCGCGCCCAGCGCTGCCGACTTCGAACACCTCGTCGCCGAGTTCGAGGACCGCAAGGCCGAACGGCGCACCGCCGCGCGTGACGCGGTGGCCGCGCGGCGGAGCGAGCTGGTCGCGGCGCTGACCGAGGCACATGTCGGCAGCGAGAAATGGGCCTCGCTGCTGGGGCAGGCGCGCAAGGCGGCGGCGGACGGCGCAAAGGAGTTCATGCTCCTGCGCTTTCCCGGCGACCTGTGCAGCGACGGCGGGCAGGCGGTCAACGCGCCCTCGCCCGACTGGCCGAGAACCTTGCGCGGCGAGGCGGCCGAGATCTATCTGCGCTGGGAGCGCGATCTCAAGCCGCGCGGCTTTCGGCTGACGGCGCGCGTGCTCGATTTCCCGGGCGGCATGCCCGGCGACATCGGCCTCTTTCTCGCCTGGGGCGAGTAGAACCGGGCGCGGAGCCGATCATGTCGAAACCATCTCCGATCGCGGCCGGCGAATTGTCGCTGACGTGCGTTCCCGCCTTCTGGCCGGTCGCTATGGCCGGCGCGCTCGCCGAGACAGGCGCCGAGCTCTATGCCCGCAACCTTCGCTTCCTTGCGGAGGAGGCGAAGATCCATCAGGGCCTCAAGCCGGCCCTGGCGACGCCCAACCTTGTCCGGCTCGATCTGCGGACCATGGTCCTGCGCGACTATGGCGCACCTGGGGGCGCATCTGGGGGCGCGCCGGGCGGCGTGCCGACGCTGGTCGATGCACCCTATGCGGGGCACAGCGCCATGATCGCCGACTACCACAAGGGCCAGAGCCTGATCGAGACGCTGCTGGCGAACGGCATCGGCCATGTCGCGCTCACGGACTGGAAGTCCGCGACCGACGACATGAAGGATCTCGAGATCGACAACTATCTCGCCGAGATCGTCGTCGCGATCGACGATCTGGGCGGGCGCGTCAACCTGGTCGGCCTGTGCCAGGGCGGCTGGACGGCGGCCATGGTCGCGGCGCGCTTTCCCGAGAAGGTGAACGCCCTGGTGCTGGCCGGCGCGCCGATCGACACGGATGCGGGCGACGGCCCGATCAAGCGCATGGTCCATGCATCGCCGCTCTCCTTCTACGAGGAGCTGGTCGCCATGGGCGGCGGTCTGATGAAGGGCCGGCTGATGCTCCGGGGCTGGAAGAACATGCACCCGGAACAGCACTACATCCAGGAGCACATCGACCTCTACGAGCACATCAGCGACCCCGCCTATCTTGCGAAGGAGGAAACCTTCGAAAGCTGGTACGAGAACCCGATCGACCTTCCCGGGCGCTGGTATCTCCAGGTGATCAGCCAGATCTTCAAGGAGAACCGCCTGGCCCGGGGTGAATTCGTCGGGCTCGGCCGCAAGCTCGACCTGCGCCGCGTCGCCTGTCCGGCCTATCTTCTTGCCGGCGAGGCGGACGACATCACGACTCCCGAACAGGTTCTCGACGCGGCGCGATATCTCGGCACGCCGCCGCGCCGGATCGTCCGGAAGACGGTTCCCGGCGGCCATATCGGCCTGTTCATGGGCGCCCGGACGCTGGCGGAGCATTGGCCGGCGATCGCCCGATGGCTCGCCGCGCAATAGCAGCGCGGGCGATGTCCGTTCACGGTCCGGCACATGCCCGGATTCATCATGTTAAACCGGATCTTAATCGACCTGGCCTATCCCTGTCGGAGACGGCCGGGAGGCACGGGTTCGCGATGTCGAAGCAGCAGGTTCGGGAACAGCGGTGGCGGACGGCCGGGCATGCCGCGGCCGGCATCTTCGCCTGCGCGCTGACGCCGGCGCTTGCCGCTGCCGACGACAAGCCTGCCCCGGCGGCGCTCGACGTGCGCGCCGCGCCGCATGAGGGCTATGGGCGCCTGGTCTTCCAGGCGCACGAGGCCGGTGCCGAGGCCGTGCCGATGACCGCAGCGCTCGATGGCACGCGGCTCCGCATCACCTTCGCCGCGCCGGTTTCCGCGCGGCTCGACGCGGCCCGGACCATGCTCGCCGGCTATCTCGACGGGCTCGCGCTCTCCGCGGACGGCATGACGGTGACGGCCGAGACGAAACGACCCGTCGAGCTGCGGCCGCAGAAGATCGGCTCCAGCATCGAGCTGGTCGATTTCTACGACCGGAAGCCGGAAACGGTCGCCGGCGCGGCACCTGCGCAGCCGCAGCCGCCGGCGGAGAAGCCCGCCGCTGCGGTTCAGCCGGCTGCGGCCGTGAAGCCCGAACCGCCGCGTTCGGTGCCGGCCACCGTCACGGTCGGCAGGGCGGCCGACAAGGCGCTGCAGGTCCGATTCACCCCGCGCGACGACGGGGTCTCGATCCGCTTCGAATGGAGCGATCCGACGGCGGCCGCCGTGTTCCGCCGCGCCGGCGCCGTCTGGGCCGTCTTCGAGCGCACCCGGACCGTCGATTTCACCGAGTTCCAGCCGTCCCTCTGGCCGCTCGTCCCGGCGATCGCCCAGGTGCCGAGCGACGGCGGGACCGCGATCCGGCTCGAAGCCGCCGCCGGCTACCGGCCAAGCGTCAGCCGTTCCGGCAACAGCTGGGTTGTCGAGCTGACGCGCCAGGCGTCGACGATCGGGGAGCCGCTGCAGCCTGCG
>DATGFU010000403.1:0-8944 GCA_035308865.1 Allostellaceae bacterium
GCGTATCCACGTCGTTCCGTGTCGCGGAGCCACGTGGATGGCCGGCTCTGGGGCCGGCCATGACGACAAAAGAGAGCCTCCGAAGCGGCGCCTGCAACCGATTTCGATTCCCCGGACAGCCGTGCCGCAAGCGGGAGAGGGAATGTATGACGAGCGTGAACAGGGCATCGCCGCCTCAAGAATGCGCCTCGACCTTGGTGGCGTCGGACTTCGTCCGTGCCATCGTCTCCGGCCGGTACATGTCCTGCACCACGGCTTCCGGCAGGGCGAAATTGCCGGGGGTCACGGCGCGCACGACATAGGCGACCGCGAAGAGCCCGTGCGCGGCCTGCTCGCGCGACTCCTGCTCAAGCTTGGCCTTGTCCTGGTCCGGCCCCTCCTGAGGCGCTTCCTCGTCGTCGATATCGGGGTCGTGCCAGGGTCGCACGCCGACATCGAGGGCGGCGACGAGCCGGTCGTCGCGGGCCTCGCGCAGCTTCGTCACGCTCAGCCGCGGGATGAAGGAGGGCGCCTGGTCGAGCTTGAGAGGCGCCTCGATCTCCCAGCCGGCCGGCAACGGATCGACGAGGATCAGGTGGTGGAAGGCGGGGTCGGCGACCTTGCCCTGCAGCACCACGATGAAGCGCTGATTCTGCTGGACTTTCTTGGGATCGACCGGCTTGCCATCCAGCCCGACGAAGGTCTTGTTGAGGGTGGCACCCTCGCTGAGCGCCGGCGGCGCGCTCTTCGGCGAGCCGTGCACGACGATCGTCCGGTAGAGATCGTGGCCGCTGCGGTTCTCGATCGTGTAGCCGGACTGCACGTCGGCGATGGTGGGATTGAAAGCCGCCTGTCCGCGCGTGCCTTGCACGGCCTTGCCGTTCAGCACCAGACCGAGGTCGGGATCGTTGGCGGTGACGGCGTGCACGGCCGCCAGCAGCCATGCCTTCTCCTGGGTGGTGAGCGAGTCGGGCACCCGGCTCATCTCCTGGAGCTTCGGCAGGATGGGCTGGACCGCGTTAAGCTGGTCGCTGTCGGCGGCGATCGAGAGGATGGCCGCGGCGTCGCGCAGGTTCGACCAATAGCTCCAGCCGTACCACCAGTCGACGACATGCGGCTGGGTGACGGCGGTGGTCGCTGCCTGCATCGTGTCCACCGCCCGCGAACGGTCGCCGAGCAGGGCCAGAGCGCCCGACAGCTCGGCGAGCGCCATCGGCTGCGCCGGGTCCTTGCCGTCCTCGGACCACGAGACGAGGCTCGTCCCGCGGTTCAGCGAGTCGTGCATCATCCGGAGCCGCCCGAGATCGGCGCGGCCGGCCTTGGCGAGCAGCCACTGGGCGTAGCTCTCGTCCTCGCGCGGCCGGGCATAGGCGCCGTTGGGCGGTCCGACGACGGCGTGATGCGTCACGTCCTCGGCGAAGCCCAGCGAGCGGATGATCGTCGCATCGTCGACCGCGTATTTCGCCTTCTGCGCATGCATCAGGAAGTCGAGCGCGTAGAGGCTGAGCCAGGACGAGCCCTCGTTGTCGCCGGCCCGCCACAGGCCGAAGCTGCCGTCGGCGTTCTGGCGGTCGACGATCTTGTCGATCGCCGCCTGGACCCGGGCATGCACGCCCTTGTCCTTGGCGGCGAAACCGCTGAGCGCGGCGTCGTCGTAGTAGAGCAGCGGGAACGCCGTGGAGCTGAGCTGCTCGGTGCAGCCGTAGGGGTAACGGTAGAGCGATTCCAGCAGGCCCGGCACGTCGATCCCGACGAGGCGCGAATAGCCTACGCTGATCGACAGGCTGCCCGGCACGAACGCGTCGATCATCTTCTTGTCGACGGTGAAGCTTTGTCCCTGCGCCTGCGTCGCGGGCGTGGCGAGGGTGATCGGGTAATGCGCGCCGCGCACCGAGATCTGCCACTCGCGCTTGATCGAGAGGCCTCCCGGGCCGGTGAGCGTCGCCGCCACCGTGCCGATGCCCTCGTCGGTGCCGGAGATGGGCACGGTGTCGATCTTGCGCTGCCCCTTCTGCAAGGCGAACTCGACCGGCTTGGTCCCGACCGAGACGGCGCCGGTACCGGCCAGCGCCACGTGATAGGTGCCGGCCGCGCCATCGGTGTCGTCGACCAGAACAGTGAGCTGTCCCGTGTCCCCGGGCGCCAGGAAGCGCGGCAGCGATACGTCCGCGACCACCGGATCCCGCACGATCAGATTGGCGTCGGCGCGGCCGACCGCATCGTTGCTGTAGACGACCGCCATGAGGCGGAGCGAGCCTTCGAAATCGGGCACGTCGAGCGGCACGGTTGCCGTGCCGTCGGCGCCGACCGCGACGACGCCGGAGAAGAGCGCCACGGACTTCGTCGGCACCACAGGCAGGCCGCGGCCGCCCATCTCGTCGCCGCCGCTGCGGAGCGCGGCTGCCACACCCTGCGTGCCGTCGAGCAGACGCCCGTAATCGTCGCGCATCTCGGCGCCGAGCCGGCGCTTGCCGAAGTAGAAATCGTCGGGTCGGGGCGACGCGAAGCGCGTCAGCTGCAGGATGCCTTCGTCGACCGCGGCGAGCGTCAGGTAGACCTGACCGCTGGCGCCCGAGAGGCTGACCGGCACGTCGACCTTCTGACGCGGCGTGACCCGCTCCGGCGCCTTCAGCACTACGCCCATGAGGTGCGGGCCGGGATCGACGCCGACCCAGGCGAGGCCGACGGCGCGGATCGGCAGGTGGCCGCGCCCGCCATCGGCGGGGCGGTAGAGCGAGGCCATCACATAGGCGCCGGCACCCCAGTCGGCGGCGACCCCGATGTCGACCGTGGCCCCGTCCTTCGGCACGTCGAGTTCGCGCGTCTCGAAGAGCTTGTCTCGCGCCACCATCACCAGCACCCGACCGGGGAAGGGCGGCACGATGCGGACGCGCGCGCGGTCGCCGACCGCGTAGCGTTCATGCTCGACCGTCACCTCGACCTTGTCGGGCGTGTCGGCCGACTCGGCCGTCTCCATCCAGCCGGCGGTGAAGGAGTAGCTGGAGGCAACACCAGTGCCGGTCTCCTCGACGACCAGCCGGTAGTGGCCCCAATCGACCTTCTGCCGCACCGCGGCGGGCCGGTCGGCCGTGACGTCGACATCGCCGGAGGTGACCGGCGAGTCGGTGTAGGAGACGTGGTAGCCCCAGCGGTTGTTGGACTGCACCCAGTCGTAGTGCGCGACCTCCTCGACCAGCGTCCAATGCAGTTTCGATTCGACCGGCTTGCCGTCGTCGTCGACCGCGATCAGTTCGAAGCCCGCCTCGTCGTCCTCGTTGGCGCGGTTGTCCTTGAACAGCGGGCGGATGCCGATGCCGTGGCCCGGGCGGCGGATCGGCAGGCTCAGCTCGTCGGTGGTGACGCGCCCGCCGGGTTCCTGGATGCCGACCGTGATCTCGGCCTTGAGCGGCAGATTGTCGACCTCGGGCTGCGGCAGCGTGCCGGTCGCCATCGCATGGCCCTTGGCGTCCGTCTTGCCGACCTGGAGCTCCACCTCCGGCGGCGAGAAGTGCTCCGCCGGAATGCCGAAATGATAGCCCTGCGCGGACTGGGGATAGGGTGCTTTGTCGGCCACGATGTTGAGGTGCGCCTCGGCGCCGAGATCGCCGGCCGGTGCGCCGTAGAGGAACATGCCGTCGATTGCGATCGCGACATCGCCGCCGGACTGCAGCACCGTCGGCGTGGTCGAACCTTTTACCTTGAGCCGCTGCGGCACGAAGTCCTGCACCTCGACGGCGGCGTGGCCGACCGATTGGTCGTCGGCATCCAGCGCCTCGATGCTCCACTGCCCGCGGCTCGCCGAATCCGGCAGGTCGACCGTCAGGTTGAACCCGCCTGCCGGCTGCGGCGGCAGGGTGACGCGGCGGTACTCGACGCCGTTCGGTTTGCGCAGGACCAGCGTCAGCGGCGCGTCCTGGATCGCCTCGCCGATGCGGTCGCGCATCAGCGCCATCGCATGCACGGTCTCGCCGGGGCGGTAGATGCCGCGGTCGGTGTAGACGAAGGCGTCGATCGGCCCGTTCGCGTCGCGGCCGCCGACGCCGCGGTCGCTGAGGTCGAAGGCCGGGGCGTTGAGGTCGAGCAGCGCGAAATCGCCATCGGCGCCGTAGGCGAAGACAGCGCTGGCCGAGGCGGCGGCGGTGCCGCGCAGCAGGCCCGGCGCGAACTGGGCCGCGCCGTTCACACCGGTCACCGAATGGCCGAGCACCTGCTGGTCGCGGGCCAGGAGATCGATGCCGACGCCGGAGACCGGCATCGCCGTCGCGAGCGAGCGGGCGAAGACGTGCAGCCCGTCGGTCGCGGTGACGGCGGTGAGCGCGATATCGGTGACGACCACCCATTGCGCGGCGAACTGGTAGTCCTCGGTCCGCTCCCAGAGGAACTTGGAGTCCTTGGTCCGCGGCGACAGGCTGCTGGCATCGGCGGCCACGATCACGTACGCGCCGGGCTCGCGTTTCGGCACCGTCTGGGCCAGCGAGAAGGCGTTGTGTGTCGTCATGTTGTGGACGCCCTGCACGTCCATGACGCCGCTCCACACCGGCCGCGCCGAGTTCTCGACCATCTGGTCGAGCTGCCAGCGGTCCGCGTACTGCTTGGTCCGCAGCTGGCCGAGCATGCTCGGCAGGATGCGGTCGCCGACGCGCAGGACCTCGACCGCGACGTGCTGGACGTTGACCGTGTCGATGGTGACGCCGGCCGTGCCGTCGCGCGACAGCACGTAGCCGTTGTCGGAGAATCCCACGACCGGCTCGCGCTCGCCGAAGCTGATCTCGGCGGTCGCCGCGGCCGCGAGCTTCGTGCCGTCCTTGGCCGGCGTTCCGCCGGCGATCGACGCCTCGTAGGTGCGGCCGAAGGACAGGCCATCGAAACAGAGATCATGGTCCTGGACGCGAACGGCGGCGTCTGCCGCGGGATTCAGCTTCACCCAGTCGCCGTAATGAGCGTCGGCGCCGGGGTCGAGCGGCCGGCTGAACCGGAGGCACGCCGACGGACGTTCCTTCGACGTGTCCTCGACGACGTGCAGGTAGGTGAAAGGCGCCGGCGGCTGCGGCTGAGCGGGCGTGGTCGCCGGAGGAGCCGCGGGCTGGGGAGCGGGGGCCGGCTCGGTCGCCGCGGGGGACGGCGCCGCCTCTTGAGCGGCGGCGACGGCGGCCGACGGCTTTAAAGCGGTTGGCTTCGGCGGCGCGAGGTGTGGCCAGGCAACGATAAGCACGATGACCAAGACCACGAGGGCGCCGCCGACCGCCGCCGCCACGTACCGCATCATTTCCCCCCGGTTTCGCAGGTTGGATTCTGGCAGACTAGCACCCCGCCGGGGCGCCGCCCAGGGCCGTGCGGCGGCATTTTCACGGCATCATCAAGGCAGCCTGCAGTTGAGCGGTGGCCGGATGGTACGCGCGTTAGGACCGTGGCATGCTCGATCCCTGGGACCGAGCGGAGGGTTGGGGCATGGCGCCGGGAAGCCGAGCATCGGGCATCGCGATCGCGATGCTGCTTGCCGTGCCGGCTCATGCCGACGACCCGCCGCCCGGCGAGTCGGTCGATAAGAGCGCCTATTCCGTGTTCGACCCGACGCCGGACAGCCAGCTGCGGCCGTTCAGCTCGGACCGGCCTGGCAAGGCAGAAAGCCCGATCTCGCTCGATGCCGGGCGCTTCCAAGTCGAATCGGAGGTCGTCAGCTGGGTCTATGACAGGACCGGCACAACCTCGCTAAGCGCCCTGGAGGTCGCCGCGCCGGTGCTCAAGCTCGGTCTGACCGATTCGGTCGACGCCGAAATCGGCCTCTCCCTCTACCAGCACGTTCGCGGCCGGTCGGCCGGCACGACGTCGACCGCGGAAGGCTTCGGCGACATGACGCTGGCGGCCAAGATCAACCTCTTCGGCAACGATGGCGGCGATTCGGCGATGGCGCTCATCCCGTCGATCGTCCTGCCGACCTCCGCGCCGGGCCTCGGCAATTCCACCGTCTCCTATTCCCTTGCGGCGCCCTTCAACCAGGCGCTGCCCGGCGATTGGACCTTTGCGCTGCAGCCGACCCTCGCGGTCGCCGAGAACGCGGCAAATACCGGCTCGCACACCGAGATCTCGGGATCGGTTGGGTTCAGCCATTCGGTCCTGGCGGAGACCGTCACCGGGTCGCTGGAGCTCTTCGGGCTCGTCAGCAGCGAGCGCGGCGCCCGCGCCTATGCCACCTTCGACCCGTCGCTCGCCTGGCTCGTCGGACCCAATCTTCAGTTGGACGCCGGCGTCTATATCGGGCTCAATGCGGCTGCCCCCGACTGGAATCCCTATGTCGGCATTTCATATCGATACTGAGGGTTGAATCTTTGTCAGCGCTTTCTTAAGGCTTGCCGGTTCGAATGACGGTGGAACGCAGAACTTGGGCGGTTTGCGGTATGGGGCATTGGTCGACCGACGGGATTAGCGCCGGCTGGTGCTGGCCCGTGGCGGAAGCATGACGGAGCGGCCGGCTGCGGCGCGCGGCCGCTATGCCGTTGATCTCCATCTCATTGGGGCGACGGTTCTTGCCGTCGTTGTCTTTATCGCCTGCCTGTTCGGCCTCGCGGCCTATGTCGACGGGCTGGCGCGCGAGCGCGCGGAGGCCCAGGTCGGCAACGCCGTCCAGGGCCGGATCCAGGAGATCGCGGACCGCCTGCCGCCGCAGCTCGACTGGGATGAGGCGATGGCCCATCTCGACAACGAGTACGATCCGGCGTGGGCGGCGGCGAATATCGGCCACTACTTCTGCGAGACACGTGGCTTCAAGCTCGCCTACATCCTCGATTCGGAAAACGCGCCGCTCTTCGCCATGGAGGACGACGTCGAACTGGAGAAGGCGGCTTACGACAAGTACCGCGAAGCCGTGGCGCCGTTGATTGCCAAGGTGCGGGCCCAGGAGGCCGCGCGCGGACCGTTCGTCAACAAGGTGACGAGCGGCGGCGACATCTCCACGCCGATCCAGGCGACTGCCGTGTCGCGAATCGGATCCGCGGTCGTGGTCCTCAGCGCAACCCTCGTGCAGCCGGACCACGGCACCGCCATGCCGCGCGGCCCGCGCTCGCCCATCGTGCTCGCAGGCCTGCCGCTCGATGCCGCCTTCCTCAAGGTCGTGGCTGATCGGCTGCTGCTCGACGATGTCGAGTTCCTGGCACCGGGAGGCCCCGCCTCCGCCTGGGTCGACTTGTCCGACTCGACGGGCCGGCCGCTCGGCCGGGTGGCATGGACGCCCGAACGGCCGGGTGCCTATCTCCTGACGGTGGGCTTCCTGCCCATCCTGCTGGCCGTGGCGCTGCCCTGTGCGCTCTATTTCCACAGCCGGCGGACCTCGCGGAAGCTGGCGGCCGCCATCACCGAGCTGTCCGAGGCCCGTGACGCCGCCGACGCCGCTCGCGAGATTGCCGAGAGCGCCAACCGGGTCAAGGGTGAGTTCCTCGCCAACATGAGCCACGAGGTGCGAACGCCGATGAACGGCATCATCGGCATGAATTCGCTGCTGCTGCGCACGACGCTGACCGACGAGCAGCGCCGTTATGCCGAGACGGTGCAGCAATCCAGCGAATCGCTGCTCACCGTGCTCAACGACGTGCTCGACGTCGCCAAGCTGGACGACGGCAGGGTGCAGCTGGAAGACATCGATTTCGATCTGGTCGGCACGGTCGAGAGTACGGTCACGCTGCTCGCCTCGAAGGCCTTCGAGAAGAAGATCGAGCTGGCGGCCTATGTCGACCCGAAGGTTCGCGGGTACTACCGCGGCGACCCCAATCGGCTGCGCCAGGTGCTGCTGAACCTGATCGGCAACGGCATCAAGTTCACCGAGAAGGGTGGCGTCTCCGTCGAGGTCAGCCGCGTCCGCGAGCAGGTCGGCGGCCCGATCGCCTGGGCGCGCTTCGATGTCAAGGATACCGGCATCGGCATTCCCGAGGAGGCACGCGACAAGCTCTTCCAGAAATTCACCCAGGTCGACAGCTCGACCACGCGGCGCTACGGCGGCACCGGGTTGGGCCTCGCGATCTGCAAGCAGCTGGTCGAGCTGATGGGCGGCACGATCGGGGTCGAGAGCGTGGCCGGCAAGGGATCGCATTTCTTCTTCGAGCTGCCGCTGGCACCGCCCGAATCGGTCCCGGCGGATCGCGGCGCGATGATCCAGCTCGGCGGCGTGCGGGCGCTGGTCGTCGACGATATCGAGATGAACCGCGAGATCGTGGCCCGCCAGCTGCGGGATTTCGGCATGAGCGCCGACGGGATCGCGGATCCGTTCTATGCGGTCGCCGAGCTGGAACGCGGCGCCCACAACGCCCGGCCTTACGAGATCGTGTTCATCGATCAGATGATGCCGGGAATGACCGGCGAGACGCTGGCGATGCGGCTGCGGGCGCTGCCCGCCCTCAGCCATCTCAAGCTGGTGCTTGTGTCCTCGGCCGGACCGCTCGGCCGCAGCGGCGAGGCCCGCAAGCTTTTCGACGTCATCCTCGACAAGCCGATGCGGCAGGCCGACCTGCTCGGCTGCCTGGCGCGGCTGTTCGGCGGCCCGCCGCCCCCACGGAAGCCGACCGCCGACATCATCGAGTCCGAGCCCGCGTCGGCGGGAACGCCGCCGCCGTCGCCGCCGCCACTGCCGTCACGTCGCGGCCTTCGCATCCTTTTGGCCGAGGACAACGCGATCAATCGGCGGGTGGTGCTGGCCTGGCTGGGCAAGGACGAGCATGAGATCGTGGTCGTCGACAACGGGTTCGAGGCCGTCGAGGCAGTGAAGGCGCGCGACTTCGACGTCGTGCTCATGGATGTCCGCATGCCCGTGCTCGACGGGGTCGAGGCGACCAAGCGGATCCGCGATCTCCCCGCGCCGAAATGCGATATCCGGATCATCGCGCTGACCGCCCACGCGATGACCGGGGTCCGGGAAAAGCTGCTCGCCGAAGGGTTCGACGACTTCCTGTCGAAGCCGATCCAGCCGGCGCTGCTGACC
>DATGFU010000404.1:0-5874 GCA_035308865.1 Allostellaceae bacterium
AATGATGTGGCGGCGGATGATCTTCGCGGTGGAGACGCCGCCCGCGCGGGCGGCCTCGATGAACTCGCGGCGCTTCAGCGACAGGGTCTGGCCGCGCACGATGCGCGCCATAGTGAGCCATTCGACCGCGCCGACCGCCACGAAGATCAGCACGATGTGCCGGCCGAACACCACCATCAGCAGGATCACGAAGAACAGGAACGGCAGCGAGTACATGACGTCGACGAAGCGCATCATCGCGGCGTCGATCCGCCCGCCGAAATAGCCGGCGATCGCGCCGTAGGTGACGCCGATCACCAGGCTCACCGAGGTCGCGGCGAGGCCCACCGCCAGCGAGACGCGCGCGCCATAGAGCGTGCGGACGAAGAGATCGCGGCCGTTGGCGTCGGTGCCGAACCAGAACCCAGCCCCCCAATCCGGCGGCGTGCCGACGCGACTCCAATAGATCTCGTTCATCGGATGCAAGCTCAGGAGCGGGGCGGCGAGGGCCAGCAGCGCCATGACCGTCAGCACGACGGCGCTGCCGACCGCCGCCCGGTTGCGCCAGAGCCGCCGACCGGCGCGGCGCCACAGCCCGGCATCGGAAAATGTCTCGACGGCCACCGCCGTGGTCATCGCCGCGCCAGCTTGGGATCGAGCACGCCGTAGAGGAGATCGACGGCCAGATTGAAGAGGATGACCAGCACTCCGTAGAAGATCACGACGCCCATCACCAGCGTGTAGTCGCGGTTCAATGCCCCCAGCACGAAGTAGCGGCCGATCCCCGGCACCGAGAAGATCTGCTCGACCACCACGGAGCCGGTCACGATGGCGGCCGAGGCAGGCCCGAGATAGGAGACGACCGGCAGCAGCGCCGCGCGCGCGGCGTGGCGGCCGATGATGCGGAAGGTCGGCAGCCCCTTGGCGCGCGCCGTGCGGATGTAGTCGGCGCGCAGCACCTCGACCATGCTGCCGCGCGTGAGCCGGGCGATATAGGCGATCTGCGGCAGGGCCAGCGCGATGACGGGCAGGATCTTGTACCGGAGCTCGTTGCCGTCGCCCCAGCCGCCGGCCGGCAGCAGCTTGAGCCACACGCCGAAGACCAGCGTCATCAGGGGCGCCATCACGAAATTCGGCACCGTGATGCCGGTCATCGCGAGCGCCATCACGCCGTGATCGGCCGGCCGGTTCTGCCGCAGCGCCGCCAGCGCGCCGAGCGCGGTGCCCAAGACGAAGGCGATCACGATCGCGCTCAGCCCGAGCTGCAGCGAGATCGGAAATCCCTGCCGGATCAGCTCGGTGACGGTGAAGTCCTTGTAGGAGAAGGAGGGGCCGAAATCGCCGCGCAGCAGGCCCGCGAGATAGTGGGCGTATTGCGCCGGCAACGGCTCGTCGAGGTGGTAGGCCCGGTCGAGATTGGCGGCGATCTCGGGCGGCACGGCGCGCTCGCTGGAGAACGGGCCGCCCGGTGCCAGGCGGATCATGAAGAAGGCGAGGGTGACGAGGGCGAAGAGCGTCGGCACCGCCGCCGCCAGCCGGCGTAGCGCCAGGCGCGGCGCCACGCGCAGCCCGAGCGCCGTGATGCCGACGGCAAGGCCCAGCGCGATCGAGGTGCCGACCGGGAAGCCGCCGGCGCCGCTGCCCTCCCCGAGCGCGGGCCGGCCGGGACCAATCGAGATGTCTCGCGAATAGGCGTGACCGAGCAGGTTCGGGCGATAGCCCTCTACCCACGGCTTCACCATGTGCTGATTCACATAGGAATAGAGCGGCACGACCGGCGCGTCGCGCAGCACAAGCCGCTCCGCCTCTTCGAAGAGGCCGAAGCGCGTCGCCGGGTCGAGCGTGACCGCGGCTTGGTTGACCAGGGCGTCGTAGTCCGGATTGGCGTAGCCGGAGTAGTTGAGCCCGGAACTGGACAGCAGCAGCGAGAAGAAGGCGTTGGGATCGGCGAAATCGCCGATCCAGGAATCGCGATAGGCTTGGGTGAGCTTGCGCTGGGCGCGCGTGTCGAGGAAGACCTTCCACTCCTCGTTCACCAGCGAGACCTCGACGCCCAGTGCCTGGCGCCACATCTCGGCGATCGCGATCATGATCTTCTTGTGATTTTCCGAGGTATTGTAGCGCAGCTCGACGGCGAGCTCGTGGCCCGGCCCGTAGCCCGCCTCGCGATAGAGGCGCTGCGCTTCGGCGATCCGGCGCTCCATCGGCCAGCCCGCCCACTCGGGAAGCTGCGTCTCGTAGCCGGGCACGCCCGGCGGGATCCAGCCATCGGCGGCGCGCTCGCCGCGCTTGACGATCTCGTGGACGATCGCCTCGCGGTCGATCACCATCGAGAGCGCGTTGCGCAGGCCCGGCGCGGCCTTGAAGGGCGGGCGCGTGGTGTTGAAGCCCAGCGAGTAGAGCCCGAAATAGGGCGGCGCGATGAATTCCGACGGCAGGTCGCGCCGGATCATGTCCATCTGGTCGACCGGCGCCGAATCGGTGATGTCCAGCGCGCCGGCGCGGTAGCGCTTGAACTCCTCGTTCTCGTTGTCGCTGGGATAGAACTCGACCGCGTCAAGCCGGACCCGCGCGGCGTCGTGGTAGTGGGGGTTGCGCACCACCACGACGCGCGACTGCGGCACCCACTCCTTCAGCATGAAGGCGCCGTTCGAGACGAGATGCCCCGGCCGGGTGAAGAGCGCGCCGTCGCGCTCGACATTGCCGCGATTCACCGGGAAGAAGGTGTGGTGGGCGAGAAGGCCGGGGAAATAGGCGGTCGGCGCTTCGAGCGTGACCTCGAACGTCAGCGGATCGACGGCGCGCACGCCGAGTTGCGCGGGATCCTTGAGCTTGCCCGTGACGATCGCCTCGGCGTTCTTCACCGGGTAGTAGAGGAACCCGTATTCGGTGCCGGTGGCGGGATCGACGGCGCGGCGGAAGCTCCAGACGAAATCCTCGGCCGTCAGCGCCTCGCCGTTCGACCATTCGAGGCCCGGGCGGAGATGGAGGGTGTAGACGAGCCCGTCCGGGCTCACCTCCCAGCGTTCGGCGGCGCCCGGCAGGATGCGGTTCTCCGCATCCATCGTAAGCAGTCCTTCGAAGAGATCGTCCTCGATATGAGCGTCGTTGATCGCCGAGGATTTCTGCGGATCGAGCGTCTGCGGCTCCGGCCCGTTGCCGCGCCGCAGGATTTGGTCGGAGGCGAAGGCGGGGGCGGCGAGGAGGAGCAGCAGCAGCGCAAGGTGGCGAAGCACCGCCGCCCAAACCACTTCTCGTCCCCGCTCGCGCATGGCCCAGAATGGCCGCGGAGTGGCGGCGCTTTCAATGCCGCCATTCTTAACCCTCTCCTGCCCTTCAGGGCGGAGAGGGAGGGGCCCGCCCAGCGGGAGGGTGAGGTGGGTTCCGCCGACGCTCCGGGCTTTCCCCCACCTCACCCTAACCCTCTCCGCCCCCAAGGGCGGAGAGGGAACAAGGCCCCTATTCGAGACCGGCCACCAGCTTCTCCAAATTGGCGAGGAAACGCTGCCAGCCGTAGTTGGCGCCCTTGTAGTTGGCGTCCTGGTCCGGCCGGAAGCCGGATTGCTCCATGCGGAGATGCACGCCCTGTGCGGTCGGCGTCAGCGTGAAGGTGACGACCGTCTCCATCGCGCCCACGGTCCAGCTGTAGGAGAGATGCTTGAGCGCCTCGACCGACAGCACCTCGCAGTGGACCACGCCGTCCCATTGCGGCATCGGCGGCGCACGCAGGGTGAAGCGGTGGCCGACATCCGGCCGGAAGTCGTTCGGCAGCAGCCATTCGGCGACCAGATGGCCTTGCGAGAGCGCGCGCCAGACCTTCTCCGCCGGATGCGGGATCTCGCGCTCGATGACGAGGGTGCGGGTATCGGTCATTGGTCCATCCTGTTCAGCAGGGATTCGAGTCGGTCCAAGCGGTCGTGCCAGAAGGCGCCGTAATGGCTCATCCAGTCGATCAGCGGCGCCAGCGCCTGGGGCTGCGCGCTGTAACGGGTCTCGCGGCCCTGGTGGCGGCCCCGCACCAGGCCGGCGAGCTTGAGGATTCCGAGATGCTTGGAGATCGCGGGCTGCGACACGGTGGAGCGGGTCGTCAGCATCTGAACGGTGTGCTCGCCGTCGCGGCATAAATGCTCAAAGATCAACCGCCGGGTCGGATCGGCGAGGGCCTTGAACAGCGCGTCGGGAGCGGCCTGCATCCGATTTTGATAGCTGATTGGTTATCCGACTGTCAATTATGCATAACCACACAGCTATATAAAATAATCCACTTACATTCCTTGACAGGCATATTCCAGATACAGAATATAAGCCCATGACCGATGCGTTCGAGGCCCTGGCCGATCCGACCCGCCGCGCGATCCTCGCGCTGCTGCGCCGGGGCGAGCGGCCGGCGGGCGCGCTGGTCGAGAGCCTGGGCCTGCCGCAGCCGAACGTCTCCAAGCAGTTGAAGACGCTGCGCGAGGCCGGCCTGGTGCGGTCGCGAATCGATGGGCCGCGGCGCCTCTACAGCCTGAATCCGTTTCCGCTCGCGGCGTTGGATGCGTGGCTGTCGGCCTATCGGCCGTTCTGGGCTGAAAAACTCGATACCCTGGGTGACCATCTGCAATGGAGCGATTGATCATGGACGAGCTCGGAACCTTCACGGAGTCGCCGGACGGCGCGGTTTCGCTGCGCTACGAGCGGACCTATCCGCGCCCCATTGAAACCGTTTGGGCGGCGTTGACGCAGCCCGGACATCTGTCCGACTGGCTAGGCGACTGCGAGGTCGAGCCGCATGTCGGCGGGTGCTTCAACGTCTTCACGGACCGCGAGCCGGGGCGGCGGGTGACCGGCAAGGTGCTGGAATGGCAGCCGCCCGCACTGCTCGCCTTCACCTGGACCTGGCCCGGCAAGCCGGAGACGGTGGTCCGCTGGGAGCTGTCGCGTGACGGCGAGAGCGCGACACGACTCGTCTTCACCCAGCGCGGCATGGCGCGCTCGCTGCTCGCGCTCGTCCTGCCCGGCTGGCACGTCTATCTCGAGCGGCTGGGCCAGCTCGCCGGCGGCACGATACCGCCGAAGGGGCACAAGGACCGCGAGCGCGAGATGCAGGCGATCTATCTGCAGGCCGGACGGCTGACCCCGGCGATGGTCGACGAGGCGGAGGCGGCGCGGCCACGGTGAAAATCCCGCGCTCTGGCCAGGGTAGGGGCCAGGGTAGGGGTGTGCCGCCGGCCCGGTCTCCTGTATGGTCGATCCCAGGGTCAGGTCGCAGGGGACCAAAGCGGGTAGATGGGGAGGGTGCAGGGGCGACGCCGCGGGCGCCAGCGGGAATGGCGCCTGTTGCTCGCCGCGCTGATGTGTTTCGTCGCCGCGCCGGCGACCGCGGGCGAACGCTGGGCCGAACTGGCCGCCACGGTCTTCCAGAATTACGGCCGCGAGCAGGGATTGCCGCATCCGGTGCCGACCGCGCTGGCGCAGGACGGCGACGGCTTCCTGTGGGTCGGCACGCAAGGCGGGCTCGGCCGCTGGGACGGCTACCGCTTCCGCGGCTACAAGCTCGATCCCAAGGACCCCTTTAGCCTGCCCGATTCGTGGATCCAGGTGCTGCACGCCGATCCGCAGGGACGGCTCTGGGTCGGCACCGGCGCCAACGGGCTCGCGCGCTACGACCGCGATGCCGACCACTTCGTGGCGATCGCGGCGATCCATTCGCCCACCGGCCGCACCCATATCGGCGCGATCGCCGATGACGGCGCCGGCGGGCTGTGGGTCGGCACCGATGCCGGGCTCGACCATCTCGATCCGGCGACCGGCGCCATTACCGTGCTGCATCACGATGTGCAGGATCCCGCGAGCCTGCCCGACGATCAGGTCGGCGCCGTGCTGCAGGACCGTGAAGGCCGGCTGTGGATCGGC
>DATGFU010000405.1:0-6451 GCA_035308865.1 Allostellaceae bacterium
CCGGAATGGTTCCCCTATCCGGACGGGGACGCGTTCGGCGGAGCGTAGTACCGGCGCGCAATCGCGCTAATTCGAGACCTCAGTTTGGATGGCATACAGTGCGAGTTCGCTACCGCCGACATCAAACGAAGTGCGCCATACCCCGCCCCGGTTCGGAATGGCCAACCATTCCGCCCGATACGTCTTCTCTATCATTTCGGTTCTTAGCTGCTTGGTCAGCCCGGGCAGCGCGTTATCGGAAATCTCACCAATGACGAGGGCGGCTGAACCCTTGTAGTTGCCAGCACGCGCACGTCCCTGCACGGCCTCGGTAGCGCCTCTATAAGAGACAATATACGTATAAAGTGGCATCCTTCAGGCGCTCGTCTTTTCTACCGGTTCCTCGAACGACGATAGCCGATCGCTTACCGTCGCCGCCATCGCTGGCGCAACGCGAAACGTTTTGTGAAGCCTCACGGCGCACCGCCTTGAGCCCCCTCGCCGCTGCGTCGTATCATGGCCCGGTGGTTGCACCTGCAGAGGCAGACCCAGTATCCGGCCAATGCCGGGGGAGTGAAGCCATGCCTGTGGAAAACAACACAATTCGGACGATGCTCGGGATCGCCGTTCTGGCCGCCGGCGCCGGATGGATCGCGCATTCCGCCATCAGCGATGGCGGTTCCCACCACGGTTTGGCGGATGACGCCACCGGCAAGGAGATCGTCGGCTCCGGCAATGTGATCGATGTCGATCGGCCCTTGGACGATGTTCATGCCATTCGGCTCGACGGCGCCTACAAGGCCAAGATCACGATCGGCGGGAAGCCCTCGCTGCGGATCACCGCCGACGACAATGTCGTAAAGCTGATCGAGACCGAGACCGATGACGGCACGCTCACCGTCAAGACCAGGGAGGACTACTCGCTGAAATCGGCGCCGCGCCTCACGATCACCGTGCCGCAGCTCGATTCGCTCCATCTCGAGACGAGCACGGTGACGGTGACCGGCCTCGCCGGCGACGCGTTCAAGCTCGATATCGACGGCGCCAGCGACGTGACCGCCTCGGGAGCGGTCCAGCACGCCAGCATCGAGATCGACGGCGCGGGCAAGCTGCGGCTCAAGGATCTCGCCACGGCCGACATGACGCTGCGCATGGATGGTGCGGGCGATGCCGAGGTGACGGCGACGCGAGCGCTCGACGTCAAGATCGACGGTGCCGGCCACGTCCGCTATTTCGGCTCGCCGAAGGATGTGAAGAAGGACGTCGAAGGGTTCGGCTTGGTGGAGTCCGACACCTGACCCTGCGCTTGTGAAGCGCGGGGCAGTTCCCTATACCCGAGGCTCATGGATCTGCCCGCGCGTTCCTTCCCTCACCGCCATCTCCTCGGCATCGACGGGCTGGCGCGGGAAGATATCGAGGCGCTGCTCGATCTTGCCGAGGGCTATGTCGAGCAGAACCGGCAGGACGACAAGAAGCGTTCCGTCCTGCGCGGGCGCACGCTGGTCAATCTGTTCTTCGAGAACTCGACGCGCACGCGGACCAGCTTCGAGCTGGCCGGCAAGCGGCTCGGCGCCGACGTCATCAACATGTCGGTCGACGGCACCTCGGTGAAGAAGGGCGAATCGCTGCTCGATACGGCGATGACCCTGAACGCCATGCATCTCGACGCGCTGGTCGTCCGCCACGGCGAAAGCGGCGCCGTCCATCTCCTCGCCGAGAAGGTCAATTGCGCCGTCATCAACGGCGGCGACGGCACGCACGAGCACCCGACCCAGGCGCTGCTCGACGCGCTGACGATCCGGCGGCGCAAGGGGCGGTTGCAGGGCCTGACGGTGGCGATCTGCGGCGACATCGCCCACAGCCGGGTGGCGCGCTCGAACATTGCGCTGCTGACCGTGATGGGCGCCAGGGTGCGGGTGGTGGCGCCGCGCACGCTCCTGCCGGCGGAGATCGGCCGGCTCGGCGTCGAGGTCTTCCACGACATGGCGCGCGGCATCGCCGACGCCGACATCGTGATGATGCTGCGGCTCCAGACCGAGCGGATGCAGGGGAATTTCCTGCCCTCGGTGCGCGAGTACTTCCACTTCTATGGCCTCGACCAGGAGAAGCTGGCGCGCGCCCGGCCGGACGCGCTGATCATGCATCCCGGCCCGATCAACCGCGGCGTCGAGATCGACAGCGCGGTCGCCGACGACATCCATCGCAGCGTCATCCACGAGCAGGTCGAGATGGGCGTCGCCGTCCGCATGGCCTGCCTCGACCTGCTGCTCCGCCCCGCCGAAGGGAGGAACGAGGCGTGAGCCTAGAACGCCCCCTCCCCCTGACCCCCTCCCGCAAGGGGAGGGGGAACACTGCGGCACGCTTCCCCCTCCCCTTGCGGGAGGGGGTCAGGGGGAGGGGTAGCGACGGCACGTCGGCCCGCCCTCTCCGCCTCCGAGGGCGGAGAGGGGACGAATGGAGCGGGCGGGACTGATGCCCTCCACCCTGCTCAAGAACGCTCGTCTCCTCGATCCCTGGACCAACCTGGACCGCAAGGGGGATCTGCTGGCGATCGACGGCAAGATCGCCGCGGTGGGCGACAGCGCAACGGCGCCGGACGACGCGGTGATCGTCGATTGCGGCGGGCATTGCCTCGCGCCGGGCCTCATCGACATGCGCGTCCACCTCTCCGAGCCCGGCCGCGCGCATGCCGAGCCGCTGGCCGCCGCCAGCCGCGCCGCGGCGGCGGGCGGCGTCACCTCGCTGGTGGCGCTGCCCGACACCGATCCGGTGCTGGACGACGTGGCGCTGGTCGAGTTCGTCACCCGCCAGGCGCGGAAAGTCGGCCTGGTCAACACCTACGCCTATGCCGCCGCGACGCGCGGGCTGGCCGGCCGCGAGCTCGCCGAGATGGGGCTGATGGCAGCCGCCGGCGCGCTCGGCTTCACCGATGGCACCCGCGCCATCGCCGATGCCATGACCATGCGCCGTGCCTTGAGCTACGCGCGGACCTTCGACTTGCTGATCGTGCAGCATCCCGAGGAGCCGTCGCTCGCCGCCGGCGGCTGCGCCACCGAAGGGGAGCTTGCGACGCGGCTGGGCCTGCCCGGCATCACGCCGCTGGCCGAGCTGATCATGATCGAGCGCGATCTCCGTCTCGTCGAGCTGACCGGCGCCCGCTACCACGTGGCGCACGTGTCGACGGGGGCCGCGGTGGAGGCGATCCATCGCGCCAAGTCGCGCGGCCTGCCGGTAACCTGCGACACGGCCCCGGCCTATTTCACCCTCAACGAGACGGCGATCGGCGAGTACCGCACCTTCGCCAAGCTGTCGCCGCCCCTGCGCAGCGAGGAGGACCGCCGCGCCATCGTCGAGGGCCTGCGCAACGGCACGATCGACGCGATCGCCTCGGACCATCGCGCCGAGGATCAGGACGCGAAGCGCCTGCCTTATGCCGCCGCCAAGCCCGGCATCATCGGGCTCGAGACGCTGCTGCCGCTGGCGCTGGCGCTGCATCACGGCCAGGGCATGAAGCTGCTCGACGTGCTGCGGAAGCTCACGCAGGCGCCGGCGGACATTCTGCATCTGCCGGTGGGGCGGCTCGCGGTCGGCGCCGCCGCCGACCTCGTCCTCTTCGACCTCGACGCGCCCTATCGGATCAAGGCGGCGCAATTCCGCTCGCCGACGCGCAACACGCCCTTCGACGGCCATCCTGTCCAGGGCCGGGTGCTGCGAAGCTTCGTCGCCGGGCGGATGGCGTATGTCGCGCCAGGGGCCGGCGGGTCTGCGCCGTGACCGATCTCGGCCCGGTGATCCTCTGGGTCGCCGCCGGCTTCGCGTATCTTCTCGGCTCGATCCCGTTCGGCCTGCTGCTGACCCACGCGGCCGGGCTCGGCGACATCCGCAAGGTCGGATCGGGCAATATCGGCGCCACCAACGTGCTGCGCACGGGCAAGCGCGGCCTCGCGCTGGCGACGCTTCTCCTCGATGGCGGCAAAGGCGCGGTCGCAGTGCTGGTGGCAGGGCAGTTCGGTCGCGAGCCGGCGCTTGTCGCAGCCGCAGCCTCCGTGCTGGGCCATCTCTTCCCGGTCTGGCTGCGGTTCAAGGGCGGCAAGGGCGTCGCCACCACGCTGGGCGTGCTGCTGGCCGTCTCGTGGCCGGTGGGAGTCATCGCCTGCCTTGTCTGGCTCGCGACCGCCTACGTCTTCCGTTACTCGTCGCTCGCCGCCCTGGCCGCGATCGGCAGCAGCCCGGCGGTCTCATACCTGCTCGCCGGGCAGCACGAGGCCATCCTGGCGGCCTTCCTGGCCCTTCTCGTCTTCGTCCGCCATCGCGAGAACATCGCCCGGCTGGCGCGGGGCCAGGAGGGCAAGATCAAGCTGAGCCGGAGATAGGTTCAGATCGATTCTGTTCTTGTAATGTTCGCGAGAGGCCGTATGCTCGGCCATCACCGCGATCCGCCGGCGAAACTCTCCGCCATGACCACGCTCAATCCGCAGGAACGGCTCGACTGGCTGAGGCTTATCCGATCCGATCATGTCGGGCCGGTCACGTTTTATCATATGGTTCGGCATTTCGGCTCGGCCGCGGCGGCGCTGGAGGCGCTGCCTAGCTTGGCGAGGCGTGGCGGCCGGCCGGATGCGCGGATCTGCAGCCGCGCCGAGGCGGAGCGCGAGCTGGCCGAGATCGCCCGCGCGGGCGCCGCGCTCGTCGCGTGGGGCGAGCCGGACTATCCGCCGCTCCTCGCCGAGACCGAGGATGCGCCGCCGCTCCTGACCGTGCTCGGCAAGTCCGAGCTGCTGCAGCGCCGTGCCGTCGCCGTGGTGGGCGCGCGCAATGCCTCTGCCGCCGGGATGCGGTTCGCCCGCGAGATCGCCTGGGATCTGGGCCGGCACGGGCTGCTCGTCGTCTCGGGCCTCGCCCGCGGGATCGACGGGGCGGCGCATGGCGGCGCGCTCGACAGCGGCACGGCGGCGGTCGTCGCCGGCGGCGCCGATGTGGTCTATCCCGAAGAAAACCGCGAGTTGCAGCAGGAGATCGCGGAGCACGGCGTCATCATCGCCGAGCCGCGCTTCGGCACGGTGCCGCAGGCCCGCCACTTCCCGCGCCGCAACCGCCTGATCTCCGGCCTGTCGCTGGGCGTGCTGGTCGTCGAGGCGGCGCTCAAATCGGGCTCGCTGATCACGGCGCGGCTCGCCGCCGATCAGGGGCGCGAGGTCTTCGCGGTACCCGGCTTCCCGCTGGACCCCCGCCATCGCGGCACCAACGACCTGATCCGCAACGGCGCCACGCTGGTCGAGACGATAGAGGACGTGCTGGGCGTGATCGGCGAGACGGCGCCACGTCCCGGCCTTGCCGAGGATCGCCGCCGCCGCTTCGCGCCCGTCTCCGACAGTCCCGACGAGAGCGAGGTGGGCGCCGCGCATACGCGCATCGTCGAGCTGCTCGGACCGACCGCGGTGCCGCTCGACGATCTCGCTCGCAGCGCCGGCCTGCCGCTGCCGCTGATCAACATGGTGCTGGTCGAGCTGGAGCTGGCCGGAAGGCTCGAACGTCATGCCGGCAACCGCGTGGCGCTGCGCTGAGGAGGTATCGTTGGCCCCGACCCTGACCACCCTGCCGCGCGCGGACGGGTTCACCTGCCCCGGCGAATTCGAGGCGAAGGCCGGATGCTGGCTCGGCTGGCCGGAACGGCCGGATGTCTGGCGCAACGGCGGCAAGCCCGCGCAGGCCGTCTGGACCGCGATCGTAGCGGCGATCGCCGCGAGCGACTCCGTGACGGTCTGCGCCTCGGCCGGGCAGTTCGCCAATGCGCGGCGGCGCCTGCCGCCGCATGTGCGCGTGGTCGAGATGACGACCAACGATTCCTGGTTCCGCGATACCGGCCCGGCCTGGGTCGTCGACGGCGGCGGCGAGGTGCGCGGCGTCGATTTCCATTTCAACGCCTATGGCGGGCTCGACGGCGGGATCTATTTTCCGTGGGACCGCGACGACCAGATCGCCCGGAAGATCCTGGAGATCGAGCGCACGGCGCGCTACCGCTGCCCGCTGATCGCCGAGATGGGCGGAATCCAGTTGGACGGCCAGGGCACGATCCTTACCACCGAGCAATGCCTGCTCAACCGCAACCGCAACGCCCATCTCGGCAAGGAGGAGGTCACCCGCCTCCTGTGCGACTATCTCGGCGCGGAGACGGTGATCTGGCTGCCGCGCGGCTGCAAGTTCGACGAGACGGACGGGCATATCGACGACCTCGCGTGCTTCGTCGCACCCGGCGAGGTCGTCATGCAATGGACCGACGACCGCGCCGACCCGCAATGGGAGATCTACCAGGAGGCCTTCGGGATTCTGTCGGAAGCGGTCGACGCGCGCGGCCGGCGGCTGCGTATCTACAAGCTCCAGGCTCCGGCACCGCTGGTCTGGACCGCGGAGGAGGCCGCCGGGCTCGACCAGGGTGAGAGGGCGCTCGCCCGCGCGGCCGGCACGATGATCT
>DATGFU010000406.1:0-10497 GCA_035308865.1 Allostellaceae bacterium
TGCCGAGCGGCCGGCGCAATTCTGCGCCCATGCCGGAACCGAGCGCCAGCGGAAGCGCGCCCAGCAGCGCCGCCATCGTCGTCATGATGATCGGCCGGAAGCGCAGCAGGCACGCTTCGTAGATGGCATCGCGCGGGCTCATCCCCTCCTCGCGTTCGGCGACCAGCGCGAAGTCGATCATCATGATCGCGTTCTTCTTCACGATGCCGATCAGCAGGATGATCCCGATGATCCCGATCACGCCGAGATCGGAGCGCGCGAGCAGCAGCGCCACCAGCGCGCCGACGCCGGCCGAGGGCAGGGTGGAGAGGATCGTGATCGGGTGGATGAAGCTCTCGTAGAGCACGCCCAGGACAATGTAGACGGTAACGATCGCAGCGACGATCAGCATCAGCTCGTTGCCGAGCGTCGCCTGGAAGGCCAGCGCCGAGCCCTGGAACGTGGTCGTCATGCTGGCGGGAATGCCGATATCCGTCTCGGCCTGGCGGATGGCATCGACCGCGTCGCCAAGCGCGGCGCCGGGGGCAAGGTTGAACGATACGTTGGTCGCCGGGAACTGCCCCAGATGGCCGATCTCGAGCGGCGACGTAGTCTGGATGACCTTGACCAGCGACGACAGCGGGACCTGGCCGGTCGCCGAGATCGCCGAGGGCAGATAGAGCGTGCCCAGCGCGTCGAGCGATTGCTGGAGCGAGGGATCGGCCTGCAGGATCACCCGGTACTGGTTCGACTGGGTGAAGATGGTCGAGACGATGCGCTGGCCGAACGCGTCGTAGAGCGCATTGTCCACGGTCGCCGGCGTGATGCCGAAGCGGCCGGCGGTGTCGCGGTCGATCTCGATATAGGCTTCGAGGCCGCGGCTCTGGGAGTCGCTCGCGACATCGGCCAGCTGCGGCAACTGGTTGAGCTTGTCCATCAGCTTGGGGATCCAGGTGTCGAACTCGGCCGGGTTCGCGTCCTCAAGCACGAACTGGTACTGCGTGCGGCTCACCGTCGTGTCGATCGAGAGGTCCTGCACCGGCTGCATGTAAAGCGTGATGCCGGTGACGTCGGCGGTCTCCTTCTGGAGCCGCCGGATGATCTCGCTCGCAGTGAGCGAGCGGTCGTCGCGCGGCTTGAGGTTGATCAGGAACCGTCCGCTGTTGAGCGTAATGTTGGTGCCGTCGACGCCAATGAACGACGAGAGGCTGACCACGTCCGGATCCTTCAGCACGGCGGCGGCCAGCGCCTCCTGCCGCTCGGACATGCTCTTGAACGAGATCGACTGCGACGCCTCGGTGATGCCCTGGATCAGGCCGGTGTCCTGAACCGGGAAGAATCCCTTGGGGATGAACATGTAGAGCATGACCGTCAGCGCGAAGGTGGCGAGCGCCACCAGCAGCGTCAGCGTCTGGTGGTCGAGCACCCAGCGGAGCCCGGTGCCGTAATGCCGGATGAGCGCGTCGAAGGTCTCGTTCGACCAGCGCTGGACCCGGCCGAGCCGGTCCTCCGGCACATGGCGCAGGAGCTTGGCGCAGAGCATCGGCACGAGGGTGAGCGACACCACCGCCGAGATGACGATGGTCACCGCCAGCGTGATGGCGAATTCGTGGAAGAGCCGCCCGACCACGTCGCCCATGAAGAGGAGCGGGATCAGCACCGCGATCAGAGACACGGTCAGCGACACGATGGTGAAGCCGATCTCGCCGGCACCTTTGAGCGCGGCCTCCAGCGGCGTCTCGCCCGCCTCGATGTAGCGCGAGATGTTCTCGATCATGACGATCGCGTCGTCGACCACGAAGCCGGTCGAGATGGTGAGCGCCATCAGCGAGAGATTGTTGAGGCTGAACCCCAGCAGATACATCGCCGCCAGCGTGCCCACCAGCGACAGCGGCACGCTGAGGCTGGGGATGATTGTTGCCGACAGGCTGCGCAGGAAGAGGAAGATCACCAGCACCACCAGCACGACGGCAAGGCTGAGCTCGAACTCGACGTCGGCGACCGAGGCGCGGATCGTGTTGGTGCGATCGGTCAGCACCGTGACCTCCGCCGCCTGCGGCAGGGATTGGGTCAAGGTCGGCAGCAGGCCGGTGATTCGGTCGACCACCTGGATGACATTGGCGCCGGGCTGCCGCTGGATGTTGATGATGATCGCCGGCGTCGTGTTCATCCAGCCGGCGAGGTTCTGGTTCTCCGGCCCTTGCGCTACCTCGGCCACGTCCGAGAGCCGCACCGGGTTCCCGTTCTTGTAGGCGACGATGATCTTCATATAGGCGTCGGCCGACTGGATCTGATCGTTCGCGTTGATCGTGTAGGCCCGCGCCGGCCCGTCGAAATTGCCCTTGGGCGTGTTGACGTTGGCGTTGGAGATCGTGGTCCGGAGATCGTCGATATTGAGCCCGTAGGCGGCGAGTGCCCGCGGGTTGGCCTGGATGCGCACGGCGGGGCGCTGCCCGCCCGAGAGGCTGACGAGACCGACGCCCTCGATCTGGGAGATCTTCTGGGCGATGCGCGTGTCCGCCAGGTCTTCCAACTGGGTTAGTGGCAGCGTCTTCGAGGTGATCGCCAGGGCCAGGACCGGCGCGTCGGCCGGGTTGACCTTGGCGTAGATCGGCGGTGCCGGCAGATCGGCCGGCAGCAGGTTGCCGGCGGCATTGATCGAGGCCTGGACCTCCTGTTCGGCGATGTCGAGGCTGAGATCGAGCGAGAACTGCAGCGTCAGCACCGACGCGCCGCCCGAGCTCGTCGACGACATCTGGTTCAGGCCCGGCATCTGGCCGAACTGGCGCTCGAGCGGCGCCGTCACCGAGGCGGTCATCACCTCGGGGCTGGCGCCGGGATAGAAGGTCTGGACCTGGATGGTCGGGTAGTCGACCTCAGGCAGGGCCGAGAGCGGCAGGAACCCGTAGGCGACGATCCCGACGAGCAGGATCGCCAGCATCAGCAGCGACGTACCGACCGGACGGAGGATGAAGAGCCGGGAGATGTTCATCCGCGGGCCCCCTCCGTGTCTTCCCCCCGATCGGCGGGCTCATCTGCGTACACATCATCGGCGGTCGCCAAACCTCCCTCTCCGCACCGGGGGGCGGAGAGGGTCGGGGTGAGGTGGGGCGGCGACGGTTCTCGGAAGCCGAGGCGTGCCGGCACGAGCGGTGAGGAAGGGACGGGTATGGGATGGCCGGCGGACAACATCCCCCACCTCACCCTGACCCTCTCCGCCCCGGAGGGCGGAGAGGGAGCGCAGCTCGCGCGCCGGCGAAGATGCGTGCACAGATGAGGCCCTGCAGGAGAGGGGGCATTGCGGCGCCAGTGTTCCTTCTCCCGCTTGCGGGGGCGGGACAGGGAGGGGGCAGCGATGGTCATGGGGAGGCCCTATCGCCTCACTGCGGTTTGGACTGGCTGTTGTTCCCGTTGCTGTCCTGGCCGCCCGGCTCGTTCTGGCGGCGATGGTGGTGCTGCTGGCTGTCCTGGCCCTGACCCTGCTGGTCGGCGCCTTGCGGCTTGCCGCCCGCGCCGGCGGCTCCGCCGCCATTGGCGGCCGGGATGGTGACCTTGGCCCCGTCCTTCAGCCGGTCGGCCCCATCTGTCACCACGGCCTCGCCGACCGCGATCCCCTTGGTTATGGCTATGTCGTTGGCGTTGCCGGGTCCGAGCGTGATCGGACGCACCGCGGCGGTATCGTCCTTGACGACGTAGACATAGGTGCCGGGCGCCCCGCGCTGCACCGCCGATTGCGGCACCAGCGTCGCGTTGTGCTGGGTGTCCAGCAGCAGGTCGACATTGACGAACTGGTTGGGAAAGAGGCTGTCGTCCTCGTTGGGGAAGCTGGCCTTGACCTTCAACGTGCCGGTGCTGGTATCGATCTCGTTGTCGACCGTCAGCACCGTGCCGTCCGCCAGCTTTGTCGCATGGCTGCGATCGAAGGCGGTGACCGGCAGCTGGGCGCCGGACAGGAGCCGCTTCATCACCTGCGGGATGTTGTCCTCCGGGAGCGTGAACACCACGGTAATCGGCTGTAGCTGGGTGAGGACGACGAGGCCGTTGGCGTCGCCGGGCGTCACGTAGTTGCCGAGATCGACCAGGCGCAGCCCGACACGGCCGGCCACCGGCGCGATGATATGGCAGTAGACGAGGTTCAGCTTCGCCGCATCGACCTGACCCTGGTCGGTCTTGACGTTGCCCTCGTCCTGGGCGACCAGCGCCCGCTGCGTTGCGAGCTGCTGCTCCGCGATCGAATCCTCGGCGACCAGCTTGGTGTAGCGGGCCAGATCAACCTTTGCGTTGGCGAGCAGCGCCTGATCCCGCGCCAGCGTGCCCTCGGCCTGCTCCAGCGCCACCTGGTACGGCCGGGGATCGATCTGGACGAGGAAATCACCCTGCTTGACCATCTGGCCTTCGGTGAAGGCGATCTGGGTGATCGTGCCGGAAATCTGCGTCTTGACCGTCACCGTGGCGAGCGGCGTTACGGTACCGAGCCCGTTGAGGATGATCGGCATGTCGCCGCTGCGGGCCGGCTGGGTCACCACCGGCGTCGGCCCGTTCTGCGCGAACCGGCCGGCCGGGCCGCTGCCTGAGGGAATCAGATACCAGGCGCCCACCGCCAGGACGAGCAGGATCGCCAAGACCACGCCGAGCTGCCGCATCAGACGGGAGCCCCGGCGGACCGGCCGGAGCGCGGTGTCGCGGCCGTCAGCGGGAGCGTAGCGATTGGGTTGGTCGTTCATGTTCCGGTGAGAGCCTCGACAGGACGGGCAGGATAGAGCGCAGGCGCGACGGCAAGCGCAAGGCCGAGAATCGTCGCCGCCTCGTGACGGCCCCGCCGCCGGCCTGTCGCATTCTACGCCCGCCACCGGCGAAACAACCCCTCAGCCGGCCAAAGGCTCCGCAGTGGTCGTAGAATTCGGGCGCCGGGCGCGCGATGCGCGTCCGCGGCGCCTCCTCCGTCAGGCAGCCGGTCCCGCTTTCACCTTGCTGGTTCGTCGGGCCTTCACTTATGGTAAGTGTCGCGCGGAGAGGTGCCGATTTCTTGCGGAAATCCCGTATCCGCCCCGTTGTGGGCGGGCCGGTGCCTGACAGACTGACGATTCGGCGGCTGCTCCGCGGCCGCCCGGGCGGTTACGGGGGATAGTCATGGTAATGCGTCTCGGCGAGATTCTGGTGGGTCGCGGCTTCGCGACGGTGGGGCAGATCGAGGCCGCCACCGAGCGGCAGAAGACCCAGGGCGGCCGTCTCGGCGAAAACCTGATCGCCATGGGCGTGCTGACCTCGGAGCAGCTCGACTCCATCATCCACGACACGCCGATCATGCCGCGGACCATGATGGATACCGGCATCTCCAGCGGCAACCTCATGAACTTGATGGTCAAGTTCATGTATCTGGAGCAGCGCGAGATCCTTCCCGACCTCGCCGATCGGATCAAGCTGCCGATCAACCTCGTGCAACAGCTGCTCGACGATCTGGTGCAGCGCCAGTACGTGCAGGCGCTCGGCTCGGTCAGCCGGGGCATCGTCTCCTACATCCGCTATTCGCTGAGCGAGCGGGGCAAGTCCGCTGCGCTGGAGGCGATGAGCCAGAACCTCTATCTCGGCCCGGCGCCGGTAACGCTGGAGGCCTTCCAGAACCAGGTGCGGCGCCAGCGTATCACCAACGAGGTGCTGGACGCGGCGGCGCTCCGCAGCGCCTTCGACGGGCTGGTCGTGCCCGAGCATTATCTCCGCAAGATCGGCCCGGCGATCAATGCCGGCCGCACGGTGCTGCTCTTCGGCCCGCCCGGCAACGGCAAGACGACGATCGCGACCCGTGTCGCGACCCTCTTCAAGCATGTCTGCTACATCCCCTACGCGGTCGAGATCGACGGGCAGATCCTCAAGGTCTACGACCCGTCGCTGCACAAGCTGGCGATCTCCGAAGGCCAGGCGACCGAGCTGTCGGCCAAGGGCGGGCTGCAGCGCGAAGGCTTCGACGAGCGGTGGGCCGCGTGCAAGCGGCCGGTCGCCATCGCCGGCGGCGAGCTCACGCTGGAGATGCTGGACCTCCAGTTCGGCCCGGAATCCAAGTTCTACGAGGCGCCGCTCCACGTGAAGGCGCTGAACGGCGTGTTCGTCATCGACGATTTCGGGCGCCAGCAGGTGTCTCCCGAGAGCCTGCTCAACCGTTGGATCGTGCCGATGGAGAGCCGGTACGACTATCTCAAGCTCAACACCGGCAAGAGCTTCCAGATTCCCTTCGACGAGCTCCTGATCTTCTCGACCAACTTGCAGCCGGCGGATCTGATGGATCCCGCCTTCCTCCGCCGCATCCCGTACAAGATCAAGCTGTTCGAGCCGACCCGCGAGGAATACCGCCGCATCTTCGACGGCGTGTGCAAGCATTACGGGCTGGAGCTCGACAACGATGTCTTCGACTTCATCGTCGACAAGCTCGGCCACCACAAATACGGCCTCGCCTACTACCAGCCGAAATTCATCTGCGAGCAGGTGGTCGAGGCCTGCAAGTACGAAGGTATCCGGCCGAAGTTCACCAAGGAGCTGGCGGGCGACGCGCTTGCCAATCTCTACGTCGAGATCGAGAACCAGCGGGATAGCGAGCAGGCGACGGTAGAGGCGGTGGCGGCGGAGTGACCGACGCCGTCATCTGGCACAATCCGGGCTGTCAGACCTCGCGCAACGTCCTGGGGCAGCTGCGTTCGGCTGGGATCGAGCCGCGGATCGTCGAATACCTGAAGACGCCGCCCAGCCGCGACGAGCTGGTCGACGTCGTGCGCCGCATGGGCGTTCCGCTGCGCGGCATCCTGCGCCGCCGCGGCACGCGCTATGACGAACTCGGCCTCGGCGATCCGAAGCTTGACGACACGGTGCTGCTCGATGCGATCGGGCAGCACCCTGTGCTCATCGAGCGGCCGATCGTGATCACCGCCAAGGGCGTGCGCCTCTGCCGCCCGCCGGAGAGGGTGAACGAGATCATCTGACGCCTCTCGTGTCGGCTCGCCGCTGGCACAATAGGATCACAAAGATCTGGTAGCTCTCCTGCGAGCATCTTCCAGGGGAGCGCGACATGGGCCTGCTCGAACGGCGCGCCGCGAAGGCGTTCCAGGATGATGTCTACCCGGCGCTGCAGCAGCGGATCGAGGCGGCTGCGGGGCATCCCGTGGCGGTCGAGATCGATTGGGAGTCGCTGCAGACGCCGGACTCCGCCCCGCTCTTCGCCGAGGCCTGGAGCAAGGTGTTCTTCGAGCCGCTGATCGCCGCGCTCGAGGGCGTCGCCATCGACGATCTCGGCCGGCAGGCGCTCGCGGACGGGCTGAAGTCGATCCGCATCCTCGACAGCGGCACGATGAGGGTCGCGCTGGATGCCGGCGAGCTGATCGTCGACTATCCGGCCACTGCCAATCTCGCGGACGGCGAGGAACGCCGCCAGGAAATCCAGAAGACGCTCGAGCGCGGCCTGTAGCCTCGGCCGATGACCGGCGAGCCGGGCCCGCACGGCGACGACCGCGTTCTCGCGACACTGGAAGCCGTCCTCGCCACCCAGCGCGAGATCCTGGCAGAGCTGCGCCGTGCCGGCACGGCGACCGAGGCGCAGGTCGCCGAGTCCCTCGCCCTCCAGCGGCAGGCGGCCGAGCGCGGCAGTGTCGCCGTCGCGACGGCCGTGCGGAGCGCAAAACTCTACCGCGTGGTGGTGACGGTGGCCGGCGCGCTGGTGTTGGGCGGCGTGCTCACCATCGCGTGGCTCGCTTTCGCCCGCTGATGCCCGCTATGGCTTAGCCTTGAGCCAGGCCTCCACGAAATCCTGGTTGTTCGCTGCCGCAGGATCGACGGTGAAGGTCAGTGTGCTGCCATCGAGCCCGATCGTGCGTGCCGGGCCGGCGCGGCAGACGATCTCGCGGATCCGCCGCGCCGCGGGAGGCTTGGCGCCGTTGCAGGCGGAAACGACCGCCGCGACCGCCTCCCCGCAATAGCTGGCGACGCTGAGGCCCGCCCAGGCCTTGCCGTCGCCGAAGCTCGGCCAGTCGATGCGGGCGGTGACGGGGCCGCAGGACGAAAGGCCGATGGCGGCGCCGGCGAGCATCGCATCCTCATGCGTGCGCTGCTGCGTTGTCTTGAGCGAGACACCCGGCGCGTCGCCCGGCAGCCCGTCTTCCAGCGCCCGCCGCAAGGCCGCACTCGACGGCCGGCCGGCGGGACCTGCGGCTGGAACGACAGTCACCGTAAGCACGCCGCCCTCGATGGCCACGGTCTTGGCGGTGCCGCCGGCAACCTCGATCCGTGACAGGCCCCGGCTCAACGCCGATCGGCCAGGTCCCGCGGCGGCGATGCCGTCCACCGCGGCCGTGATCACATCGAGCGTATCGGCGAGAACGCCCCACGCGGCATGGTCTTGCACAGTCGGCGGTGACAGGAATGCCACGTCGACAGATTTGCCGACGATCTCCTGGTAATGCCGGTCGAGCGCGGCGGCGCGATCATGGACGGCGGCATCGGTCATCTCGGCAAGTACCAGCGGGCGAGCATCCTGGTCGCGATGGGCCGGAGCGCCGTCGGGATGTGCCGCGTCGAACAGCGTCATGCTGCCGTCCCCGGCCAGCCGGAGCACGGTCTCGCCGGTATCGAGCCTGAGCGCGGTCTCGCCATAGGGTGCCGGGCTGGATGTCAGGGCGAGGATCTCGGTGGCACCGTCGCGCTGCATCAGGGTCGGCGTCGCACGCTGGTCGAGCACGAAGCCGCTCTGCCCGTCGGCGCTGGAGAAATGGCCGAGCCTGCCCGGCGCCTGCGGCGGCTCGACGACCGCGATGACCGGAGTCGCCGCCCGCTGCCAAAGCTCGTAGGCCCCGAAGGCCACGGCGGCCACGAGTAGTGCAGCGGCCGCGTAAGGCCAGAGCCGTCGGCGCGGTCGAGGCGTTGCATGAGGTGCCGCTACCCGCTCCTCGCCCAGCAACTCGCCGATATGCGCGGCGAGCCGGCCGATCGCGCGGTCCCAGTCGCCGAACGCATCGATCCATTGCCGCGTCGCGAACTCGTAGCTGAAGGCATCGTTCGGCGCGACGTCCTCGACCCGCACGGGAATCACGGCGATGCGGCCCTGGCTGGCCAGCGCCAGCTCCTTCTTGATCTCGTCGGAATTGTTGGCGCTGCTGGTGAAGACCAGCACCATCACCCGCGCCGCGCGCAGCGCCTTGACGATGGCCTCCTGGAAATTCTCGCCCGGCACGATGTCGCGCGAGGAGATCCAGCAGGCGACGCCGCGCTGCTCCAGCCCTTCGCAGAGCGAAGCCGCCACCGCGCGGTCGCGCGAGGCGTGGCTGATGAAGACCGGTGCAACCATGTCCCGCCCGCGCCGTTGCCGCGCCTAATGGTTGGATAAACCCGAGATGTGACGGTTTCCTTGCCGGGCTATCGGCAGACATCGATCGCGCGGATGGAATAGGCGCCCGGGGTTCCGAAATTCATGTCGGCGAACTGGCGGGCGTAGGCGAAGGCGAGCTTGCAGCCGCTGGGCGGGACGGCGAGCGGGCCGAAGATGCCCGGCACCAGCAGCGTGTTGCGGTCGGGCAGCGCGGCGTAAAGCCCGGCCGGTCCGGTATCGTCTGCGGTGGCGTCGGCCCGGGTGGCGAAGATCATGCCGCGCCGCGTCGGCATCAGGTCGAGCGGCCAATGCGCCAGCCACTCGTCGGCGGCGAGGCAATGCCGGTCGAGGCGCCGCGCCGCTGGATCGAGGGTCCAGTAGCCGGGGCAGGACTCGTCGGGATCGGCGACGGCGCGCAGCCCGCCGCACTGGCGTAGATAGAAGAGGCCGGTGAAGGTCGCATAGATCGTGCAGGCGGGGTCCACGTCGCGATCGGTGAGATCGACCGTCAGCGTCGGCACGCCGGGAACGAGCGGCCGCAGCACCACGGGATTGCGCTCGGCCTGGTGCTCGATCTCGGCGAAATCGACGGCGTAGCGGCCGGTCCCGTCGGCCGCCCAGAGATGCTCGGCCATGCGCGGCTCGGCCCGCGGCACGCAGCTCGGCACCAGGCCGACGACGCGGCCGACCGGCAGCATGCCGCGCTCGGCGGGGATGGCGCCGCGATCGTCGATGCGGACCTGGCGATCCTGCATTTTCCCCGGCGGGCCGATGGCGATGCGGGTGCGGCCGCTCTTCGGGTCGGGCTTGTTGCCGCCGATCGAGTAGGCGATCTCGCCGTCCGCGGCGCAGAGGAAGGCGCGGCGGGACTCGACCCAGCGGTCGTCGTCGATCGCGGTCGGCGCCTGGCCGAGCGTCCAGGAGATGATCCGCTGCTTGCGCTGCACCGCGGCCGACGACGAATCCGGCTTGCCGCCGAGATCGCCGCGGAAGACCAGCGTCTGCTCGTCGAGCCATTGCGGCGCCTCCTGCGGCGCCATGGGGTCGATGCCGGACTCCCAGGACGTGAAGGCGCCGAGCGTGTCGGCGTGTGCGGCGGGCGCGAGCTGCAGCAGGGCGAGCAGAAGGGCAGCCGCAGATCTCCCTCTCCGCCCCTTTGGGGGGGAGAGGGTCGG
>DATGFU010000407.1:0-2017 GCA_035308865.1 Allostellaceae bacterium
CCGGCAGATTTACAGTCTGCTCCCGTTGGCCGCTTGGGTACCCCTCCGCAAAATGAGCCGCGTATTTTGATTTCCGCTCGCCGGGGTGTCAATGCGTTACTGGCCCGATATTTGCTAGTGATTCACTCCCGATACGCTCCCTTCTGCCGCCCTTTTGCGCCGGCCGGCTGCTTAGGCTTGGACGTGGCCGTAAGAGGTGATGCCGGAGGCTCGAGAGCCCCGCCGGTATGCGGACGACCGCCCGCCTCGAGACGCCCGATCAAGCCGGGATCGGCGGGTCGCGCCATGCCCGGTCGCATGTCCCGCGGCAGCTCGACTGGGCCGTAACGGATGCGAAGCAGGCGGCTCACCTCGAATCCGACCGACTCCCACAGACGGCGCACCTCGCGGTTGCGACCCTCCCGCAGAACCACCCGCAAGGTGGTGTGACCGTCACGCCGCCGGCGATCGCAGCCGCCCGCCGGCCTGCGCTCATCCATCGCGATGATCCGCTCGAAGCGGGCCGGGCCGTCGTCGAGGCTGACACCCTCCAGCAGGCGCCCAATGACGTCCGCGCCCGGACTCCCGCGCAGCCTCACCAGATACTCCCGCTCGAGCTCGCCGGAGGGGTGCATCAGGCGGTGAGCCAGGGCGCCGTCGGTCGTAAAGAGCAGGAGACCTGAGGTGTTCACGTCCAGCCGGCCGACGGTGATCCAGCGTCCCTGCCGTGGGGGTGGAAGCCGTTCGAATACCGTCGGGCGCCCCTGGGGGTCCCGCCGGGTGGTGACCTCGCCGAGCGGCTTGTAATAAAGGAGTACCTCGGCCGTCGGCGGCGTGCCTGCGAGCTCCAGCTTCCTGCCATCGAGCCGGATGTCATCGCCGGGTAGGGCGCGGTCGCCGAGGCGCGCCACATGGCCGGCTACGGTGACGCGCCCGTTCCGGATCCATTCTTCTATCGTGCGGCGCGAGCCGAGCCCCGATTGCGCAAGCAGCTTCTGCAGCCTGATCATGCCATCATAAGACCAACACTTGCCGATAGCCGCCGGCGCCCTCGATCACGCCCCGCGGCGGTAGTAAGGGAATCATGATCTACGACAGCATTCTCGGCACGATCGGGAAAACCCCGGTCGTGCGGATCCAGCGACTCGCGCCGTCTCACGTCACGATGTACGTCAAGTGCGAGTTCTTCAACCCGCTGGGCTCGGTCAAGGACCGTCTCGCGATTGCCATCATCGAGGACGCCGAGCGGCGCGGGACGCTCAAGCCCGGCCAGACGGTCGTCGAAGCCACCTCCGGTAATACCGGCATCGCACTCGCAATGGTCTGTGCGTCCAAGGGTTATCCGTTCGTCGCCATCATGAGCGAGACCTTCTCGGTCGAGCGCCGCAAGATCATGCGTATGCTCGGCGCGAAGGTCATTCTCACACCCGCGGCCGAGCGCGGCAGTGGCATGGTGAGAAAGGCGGAGGAGCTTGCCCGCAAGCATCGTTGGTTTCTTGCCCGGCAGTTCGAGAACGAGGCGAATCCTGCCTATCACCGCAGCACCACGGGTCCCGAGATCGTGCAGGACTTCGTCGGCCGCCGTCTCGACTTCTTCGTCACGGGCTGGGGGACCGGAGGAACGCTGACCGGTGCGGGCGAAATGATCCGGCTCGCGCGGCCGGACGCGCAGATCGTCGTCTCCGAACCCGCCGGCGCCTCACTTCTTGGGGGCAAGCCCTGGGCGCCTCACAAGATCCAGGGCTGGACGCCGGATTTCATCCCGAAGGTACTGAACCGGGAAGTCGGCCATCGAATCGTTACTGTCGAGGACAGCGACGCCGTGGAAACCGCACGCCGCCTCTCTGCGAAAGAGGGCATCTTCTGCGGCATCTCTTCGGGTGGCACATTCGCCGCCGCCCTCAAGATCGCCGCCGAAGCGCCGCAGGGCTCGGTGATCCTCGCGATGCTCCCCGATACCGGCGAACGGTATCTCTCGACAGTGCTCTTCGAGGGAATTGCCGACGGCGGCGATCCGGAGCCCTGAACGCCCGCCCGC
>DATGFU010000408.1:0-25102 GCA_035308865.1 Allostellaceae bacterium
GTGACCTGGCCGCCCTTGTAGGAGGGTTGGATAATGACGCGTTGCGTCACCAGGTCGATCGCCCGTCCGCCGTCGCACTTTGGCGCGACGCGGTGCGTCGTCACGTAGAAATAGACCAGGACGGTGCCGACCAGCAGCACGCCGATCACGCCTTGGAATATTTTGACTTGGCGGCTCATCGCCATGAACGTTCTCTCCCCGACACCCCACCCGACCGCCTACAGCCTAGCCGGATTCGCCGCGGTCGCAAGCCGATGGTGAGGAGTGCCTTACCAGCCCGGCATCGTGATGATCCAGTGCCCGCTCGGCTCGGCCTTGATCGTGTATTGGACGTTCGCGTAGGGGATGGTCCGGTCGGGTGCCACGATCATGATGTCGGCGAGGCACGCAGCGAAATCGGGAGCCGAATTGGTCGTCCGGATGTTCGCGAGGGTCACGGCACCGCCCTTGTAGAAGGATTCGGTCTTCACGTGCTCCTTGATGAAGCCGACCGCCCCGGAATGGTCGCATCGCGGTGGACCCTTTCGGAGCGTTCCCAGCCCGTAGACCAGCACGCCGGCGAATATGCCGATCACGATCACGCCCTGGACAAGCTGCTTCGCGCCGATCGCCACCGCCGCCCCCGGGATATGGCGCTACTCGCCGACCCCCAGCAGCTTGCCACGCCGCCGGGCCGCCCGCATACCGTAAAGGAAGGCGGCCGCGCCCAGCCCCAGCCAGACGCCGTCGAGGACCAGTGCGGTGGCGAGCTGCCGCCAGTCGAACTGGTGCGTGAACATCAGCGACCGCATCCCTTCGAAGATGTGCGAGGTCGGCAGGGTCCAGGCGATCGCCTGCGCCCAGCCGGGCAGCACGGAGACCGGGTAGTAGACGGCCGAGATCGGCGCCAGGACGAAGGCCGCGGTCCAGGCGACGCCTTCCGCACCCAGGCCATTGGTCAGGACCAGCGCCGTGATCGCGATGCCGATCGCCCAGCCGAGCATGATCAACGCAAAGAAGAAGGCGATCAGCGGCAGGCCGAGATCGAGGATCGAGTAGCCGAACAGCAGCCAGGCCAGCACCGCCGCCGATCCCACGCCGATGATCACCCGGACGAGGCTCATCAGCACCAGCGCCGCCACCCATTCCCACGGGCGGAGCGGGCTGACGAAGAGATGGCCGAGATTGCGCGACCACATCTCCTCGAGGAACGAGATCGCGACGCCGAGCTGGCCGCGGAAGAACACGTCCCACAGCATCACCGCGGCCAGCAGCACGCCGACCGCCTGCGCGACGTAGCCGCTCTGGGTCCGCATGAACTGGCTCATCAGGCCCCAGATCGTGATCTGCAGCGCCGGCCAGTACATGAGGTCGAGGATGCGCGGCCACGACGTCCGCAGCAGGTAGAGGTGCCGCAGCATCACCGCGAAGATGCGCCCTGCGGCAGAACCGGCGCGTCGGGGCGCAAGCTGGCGGACGGCCGCGTCCATCAGGGGACCGTCTCGGCCCGCGCGATCGCCAGGAACACGCCTTCGAGGTCGTCGCGCCCGTAGCGCTTCAGCAGCGCATCGGGCGTTCCCTGATCGACGATGCGGCCGAACCGCATCATCAGCACGTCGTCGCACAGCCGCTCGACCTCGCCCATATTGTGGGAGGCCAGCAGGATCGTGGCGCCGATCCGCTCGCGGAATTGCTCCAGATACGTTCTGACCCAATCGCCGGTATCGGGATCGAGCGAGGCCGTCGGCTCGTCGAGCAGCAGCAGGTCCGGCTGGTTGATCAGGGATTTGGCAAGCGAGACGCGGGTCTTCTGCCCGGACGAGAGTTCGCCGAAGGGCCGGTCGAGCATCGGCGCGAACTGCAGCTCGGCGGCCAGTTCGGCGATCCGCGCGCGGCGGTCCGGCACGGCGTAGAGCCGGGCGTAGACGTCGAGATTCTGGCGCACGGTCAAGCGGTGCGGCAGATCGAGATAGGGCGAGGAAAAGTTCATGCGCGTCAGGGCGCGATGACGGTGCCGCACCATGTCCTCCCCAAGGATCCGGATGGTCCCCGAGGTCGGAAGCAGCAACCCGAGCAGCATCGACAGCGTCGTGGTCTTGCCGGCGCCGTTGCCGCCGAGCAGCCCGACGGTTCGGCCGCGCGGCACCGAGAACGAGATCGCGTCCACCGCGGTGACCGAACCGAATTTCTTCGTCAGATCGACGACGTCAATGGCAGGCGTGGGGGACATGGCCGTGGATATGCCATGCCTCACCGGCGTCCGGCCAGGGGGATCGCCGGTCCGGCAGCCCCCTCCCCCTGCCCCCTCCCGCAAGGGGAGGGGGAACATCGCGGTGAACTCCCCCTCCCCTTGCGGGAGGGGGCAGGGGGAGGGGTTATCCGGCCCTTACTGCAGCTCGATCACCGCGCGGCGGTTTTGCGGCTCGCGCACGCCGTCAGCCGTCGGGACGAGCAGGCCCGTCTTGCCGACGCCGACGGTTGCGATCTCGCCGCCATCGACGCCGTCCCTGACCAGCTCTGCCTTCACCGAGGCCGCCCGGCGCTCCGACAGGCCCTGGTTGTAGCTGGCCGTGCCGACCGTGTCGGTGTGGCCGGTTACCGTCAGGTGGACGACATTGCCGGCCTTGACGGCGTCGGAGGCCGCCTGGATGACCTTCGCTGCAGCCTCGGTGATGTTCGACTTGTCGAAGTCGAAGAACACCTGGAACTGGCGCTGCGCCTCGACCTGGGGCGGCGGCGGCGGAGGCGGCGGTGCCGGGGGCAGCGGCGCTGCGGCCGGCGGAGCAGTCTCGGCTCCGCCGAAGTGCCAGGTGAGGTCGAGGCCGACCGTCAGGGGCTGGTTCGTCGAGACCCGGTTGAAGGTTGGCAGGTTGATCGACAGCGAGTTGTTGTCGGCGATCCAGGCTCGCTTGTCGAAGAGGTTGTTGACGAAGAGGAAGGCCGCCCAGCTGTCGGTGGTCACGCCCGCCCGGATATTGGTCAGGTCGTAAGCCGGCAGGTCGTTGCGCTGGAAGAAGGTCGCATCGCGCCGCGTGTCGACATAATCGTTCTCGACCCGGGCGGTGAAGGCCATCTCGTCGTTGATCGGCGTCGTGTAGGAGACGATCAGGCTGGTCGTCCAATCCGGCACGTCCTGCAAGCGGTCGCCGGCGACGATGCCGGTCTCGCGCGAGCCTTGCGAGATGCGCCCATGATCGTAGCTGACGCTGCCCGTCACGATCAGCCCGGGCACGACGAGAGCGTGGAACTCGATCTCGCCGCCATAGACCCGCGCCTTGCCGGCGTTGTCGTTGTAAGGGAAGCCGCAGGAGAGCGCGATCTCCTGCTGTACGCCGGTCCAGTTCTCGTAATAGCCGGAGCTGTCGAGCGTCAGGTGGCCGTCGAGGAGCCTCGCCTTCTCGCCGAGCTCGTAGCTCCAGATGCTGTCCGGCCCGAAGAATGGCGGGGCCTCGGTGCGGCCCAGCGCTTCGAGGGCGGCAAGGCAGGCCGGCCCGAGCCCGGTCGGACCGGTCGGGATCGGCTGGTTGCCACCGCCCGGCCGGAAGCCCTTGGCCGCCGAGGTGTAGACGGTCAGGTCGGGATCCGGCTGGTAGGACACGACGAAGCGCGGGTTGAACCCTTCGTCCGCCTCTGTGCCGCGGGCGTAGTAAATGGCGTTCGTCCCGGTCGGGCTGACGACGCCCGAGACGGCCGTATCGAGCTGGTCCTGGTACGAGTACCAGCGCAGCCCCATCTCGACCTTGATGTCGTCGGTGACCTGGTAGGACGCGTCGCCATAGGCGGCCGTCTGGGTGATCGTGGTCGGCTGGATCTGGTCGATCAGGTTCGGCGTCAGGCCAAATCCCGCGAGGCCGGGAATCTCGGACACGAGGTCCCAGTCGGAGCGGAAGCTGCTGTAGTAGGAGCCGACGAGCCACTTGAATGCCGTATCTCCGTTCGAGGTGATGCGCTCCTCGTTGCTGAACTGCCGCGAATAGTCGGCCTCGCTGATCGAAGCGATGCCGAGCCCGTTCGGCGGATAGAAGGACGGTAGGGCGAAGGCCCATTGGATATTCTCCGACTCGTCCTGGTTGATCGCCTCGTCGCGCTTCCACCTGGCCGTGGTCGAGATCACGTCGAAATCTTCGAGATGGTAGGTGGCGTTGACGCTCCACAGGATGAACCGGTCGGAGAACGGCTCGGCCACGTCGAAGGCCTCGTAGTGGGCGAGCGTCGCCGGATCGCTGTCGAACGTGTTCGGGCCGCCCTGGGTGACGCGCTGATACATGAAGGACGGCGTGATCGTCAGGTTGTCTGTGGCCTTCCACAGCAGGCTGACGCGCGTGCCGAGGAGCTCCTCGTCGTTGACGTCGTCGTGGGTCGTGGCTACCGGCGCCGCGGAAACGTTGCCGCGGGTGAAGAGATTGTTGGTCTCGAGCGGGAACGCGCCGGGCGCGATCACGACCCGGTCGATCCAGCCGCTGGTATAGGCTTCGGACCCGACGAGGCGCAGCGCCAGGACGTCGTCGACCAGCGGAACGTTGAGCATGGCGTTTTCGCCATGGTTGAAGCCGCCGCCGTCGGTGCCGGAAAGGATCGACTCGGCGCTGGCATCGAACTTGGTCGGATCCGGCTGGTTGGTGATCACCTTGATCGTGCCGCCCATCGAGCCCGAGCCGTAAAGCGTGCCCTGCGGGCCGCGCAGCACCTCGACCCGGTTGAGGTCATAAAGTGCCGGATCGATCACGACCTTGCCGTTCTGGGCCGCGGACGGCGCCGTCAGCGGCGTGTCGTCGAGATAGAACCCGACCGTCGGCGAGTTGCCGCCCGACGAGGTCAGGCCGCGAATCTCGAACTCGGTCTGGCCGGGCCCGGACGATTTCAGGGAGACGCCCGGCGTCGCCTGGGCGAGCGAGTTGAAGTCCGTGATGCCGCGGTCCTGGATCTCATCCCCGGTGACGGCGGTCACGCTGATCGGCGTATCCTGCACCGTCCCCGCCCGCTTGGACGCGGTGACCACGACCTCCTGCAGCTGATCCCCCGACGTTGCGGCCTGCTGAGCGGCCGCCGGCAGGACGAAACCGAGTCCCGCCACCGAAACACAAAGCGCCACCGCGCTTGTTGCACAACGTGTCATTGCTAATCCCCCGGCCTGGTTCGGCGATATTTCAGCCTTTGTCTGATCGGTAACATTCTGCTTCAAGCACCGTCAACCTGAGGTCCGGCGACGCTATGGCTCGCAGACCCTTGTCGAGCGCCACATTGCCGCCAACATGTCGGCTATCTTGTCGCAGCGGGACGAAATCGGCATGGACAGGAGGCGGCAGTGCAGGTGACCGGCCTGGTCCTCGACCCGAGGCAGTGGACGCAGCTCTTCACGCTCGAGCGCGGGCGGGTGAGCCTGCGCACGCTGATCCTCATCCGGTGGGTTGCGATCATCGGGCAGTCGATCACGCTCCTCATCGTACGGATGGTCCTGGGCTTCACGCTGCCGCTGGAGATCGCCTTCGGCGTGGTCGGCGCGTCGGCCGTCATCAATGTCGTCAATTCGGCCCAGAATTGCGGCTCGGTCCGGCTCGATGACCGCGACGCGATGCTCCACCTCGCCTACGACATCGTCCAGGTGGCGGCGCTGCTTGGACTGACGGGCGGGCTGCAGAACCCGTTTGCCTTGTTGGAGCTCGCGCCGGTGACGGTCGGCGCCACGTTCCTGACGCGGCGCTCGACGGCCATGCTGGCCGGGCTGACGATCGGAGCGATCACCCTCCTCGGCCTGTGGCACGAGCCGCTGCCCTGGCAGCACGATTTCCCGAAGTTCCCGGCGCTCTACATCCTGGCCGTCTGGATGGCGCTCAGCCTCGGCACGCTGTTCATCGCGGCCTATGCCTGGAGCGTCACCGAGGAGGGGCGCCGTATCGCCAACGCCTACGCCGCGACCCAGCTGGCCCTGGCGCGGGAGCAGCGGGTCTCGGCGGTCGGGGCTCTTGCCGCGGCGGCGGCACACGAGCTCGGCAGCCCGCTCGCCACGATCGCCGTCGTCGCCAAGGAACTGGCCCGCGACCTGCCGCCCGACAGCCCCTTTGCCGAGGATGCGCGCCTCCTGCTCTCCGAGACCGCGCGCTGCCGGACCATTCTCACCGAGCTGTCGCAGACGAGCGTGACGGAGCACGCCGATCCCTTCGAGGTGCTGCCAATGGGGGTGCTGGTCGAGAGCGCCGGCCAGCCGCATCACCGCGCCGGCGCGGAGATCGTCTACGAGGTCGACGGCGATCCCGGGCGCGAACCATCGGTGCTCCGCCGCCCGGAGATCCTTCACGGTCTCGGCAACCTCATCCAGAATGCCTTGCAGTTCGCCGAGCAACGTGTCGAGGTGATGACCAGTTGGGACGCCGCCTCGGTGACGGTCGAGGTCGGGGATGACGGGCCGGGTTTCCCGAGCCATGTCCTGTCCCGTCTGGGACAGCCCTACCTCAGCGGCCGCGCCGATGAATCCGGGCACATGGGCCTCGGCATCTTCATCGCCGAGACTTTGTTGCAACGGACGGGGGCAGTTCTCGATTTTGCCAATGCGGCAAATGGTGGCGCGGTGGTTCGCGTCACCTGGCTGCGCCGGGCACTAAGCCGACCGGACGAGGCATCTCGTCCAGGCCACGAAAATGAGGAGATAGCGGCATGAACAGTCTCGCCACCCCCACACTCGAGCGCCCGCCGGCTGGCGAGCCGGATCTGGTCAGGCTCGACGAACTGCCCGAGACCGATCGCACGCTGCTCGTCGTCGATGATGACGTGACCCTGGGCACGCGGCTCGCCCGCGCGATGGAGCGGCGCGGCTTCATCGTCAGCACCGCAGACAGCGTCGCCCAGGGGATCGAATCATCGGGCCGGCAGCCGCCGGCCTTCGCCGTGGTCGATCTCAGGCTCGGCGACGGCAGCGGACTTGATGTCGTGAGCGCCATCCGGCGCCGGCGGCCGGCCGCGCGTATCGTCATGCTGACCGGCTACGGCAACATCGCCACCGCCGTGGCGGCGGTGAAGGCGGGTGCCATCGATTACCTACCGAAGCCGGCGGATGCCGATGCCGTGGAGCGCGCGCTGCTCACCCGCAGTGGGGCCTTGCCGCCGCCGCCGGAGGACCCGATGTCGGCGGATCGTGTCCGTTGGGAGCATATCCAGCGCGTCTTCGAGCAGTGCGACCGCAACGTCTCGGAGACGGCGCGCCGGCTCAAGATGCACCGGCGGACACTGCAGCGGATCCTGGGCAAGCACGCGCCGCGCAGCTAGGGTGGCGCCGGGCCTTCTGCCGGCAGACGCCACCTCATGCCGTTCTCGACCGATCCTTACCCCGGCGCGCCGCCGCCGGGGACTCGGCTCTATGTCGTGGGCGACATCCACGGCTATCCGGATCACCTGGCCCGGCTTCACGAACTGATTCTTGAGGACGCGGCAACGGCCGGCGCGGCGCGCAATGTCGTGGTCTATGTCGGCGACTACGTCGATCGCGGACCGGATTCGCGCCGGGTGATCGAAACGCTGCTGCGATCGCCGCTGCCGGGCTTCGAAAGCGTCCATCTCATGGGCAACCACGAGGCAGCGATGCTCTCGTTCCTCGATGAGGAGGAACTGCAGATGGATTGGCTGGGGTTCGGCGGCGCCCAAACGCTTGGCTCCTACGGCGTCTCGTCGCCCCGCCGGTTCGTCGAGTTTAGAGAGGCGCGCGAGGAGCTGGCCCGCAAGCTGCCCCCCGATCATTCGGCGTTTCTCCGCGGTCTCGCGCTGAGCCACACAGAAGGAGATTTCTTCATCGTGCACGCTGGTGTACGGCCTGGCGCGCCGTTGTCGGCTCAGGTCGAAGACGATCTGCTGTGGATCCGAGAGCCCTTTCTCAGCTCCCGCGAGACCTTCGGGAAGATCGTGGTCCACGGCCACACGATCGACCGGCAGCCGCAGGTCCGCAGCAACCGGATCGGCGTCGACACCGGCATCTACCGCTACGGCAGGCTCACCTGCGCGGTGATGGAGGGTGGTCGGCTCGGGTTTCTCCGGGTCTTGATCCGTCTTCAGTATCCTACCGCCTCGCCGGCCGGACGGCGGCTGTCGTTCGCACCGTAGAGAAACCCCGGCCGAGCCCGCCCGGAGAGCATTGCATCGATGCCGGTCGCGGCCGCCTCGCCAGGCTTGGCCGACGGCGCCACTTCGATCAGCTCGACCGCCCCCCACGGCCGCTCCTGGTTGATCGCGTATCCCATTCCCGCAAGCAGCTTGGCAGTGTCCGGCGACAGCGCCAAGGGTTCGATCGACACGGAATCCGGCAGCCACTGGTGATGGATTCGCGGCGCGTCCACGGCCTCCTGCGGCCCCATCCCGTAATCGATCACGTTTGTCAGGGCCTCGAGCACGATGGTGGTGATCCGCGAGCCGCCGGGCGAACCCAGGACCAGGAACGGCTTGCCGTCCTTCAGCACGATGGTCGGCGTCATGGACGACAGGGGCCGCTTGCCCGGCTGGATGACGTCCGGCCGCCCCTGGATCAGCCGGAACATGTTCTCGGTTCCCGGCTTGATGCTGAAATCGTCCATCTCGTCATTGAGGAAGAAGCCGGTTCCCGGCGCGATCACCACGGCACCGAACCCGCCGTTGATCGTATAGGTCACAGCCACCGCGTTGCCGGCCTTGTCGACGACCGAGTAATGCGTCGTCTGTGTCTTCTCATGCGGCTCGGTGCCGGGCTGGACCTCGGCCGACGGCGTCGCCTTGTCCGACAGGATTTTACTCCGGATCGCGGCCGCGTAATTCTTGGAGAGAAGCCGATCGATCGGGTTGGTCACGAAGGCCGGATCGCCCAGATAGGTATTCCGATCCATGTAGGCATGCCGCATCGCCTCGACCATCACGTGCACCGAATCGGCCGAATGGAAACCCGTCGCCTTGAGGTCGTAACCCTCCAGCACGTTCAACATCTCGCAAAGCGTCACGCCGCCGGCGCTCGGCGGCGGCGCCGACAGGACCTCGTAGCCGCGATAAGTGCAGTGGAGCGGCGGCGCCTCGCCCGCCGTGTAGCCCGCCAGATCCGCCGTGGTCAGGATGCCGCCGCCCGCGGCCGAGGCGCGCGCGACCGACTCGGCCACCCAGCCCTTGTAGAATCCGTCCGGCCCCGTCAGGGCGATCCGCTCAAGCGTCGCCGCGAGGTCGCGCTGCACCAGCCGGTCGCCAGGCTGGAAATGCTGGCCGCCGGGCTTGAGGAAGATCTTCGAGGCGACCGGATCCTTGGCGATCCAGTCGGCGCCGAATTCAAGAATGTCGGTGTCGCCTCGGACGAGGACGAAGCCCTCCCGCGCCAGCCGGATCGCGGGCGCCATCACCCGCTCGCGCGACATCGTCCCGAACTCGGCAAGCGCGCGGTCGAGCCCCGCGACCGTGCCGGGTACGGCCACCGCCTTGTAGCCGAAGCGGCTGGCACCCCGGATGGGATTGCCGTTGGCGTCGAGATACATGGCCTCGGTCGCGGCGGCCGGCGCGGTCTCGCGGAAATCGATGAAGCGCTCGCGCCCGTCGGCCAGCCGCAGCACCATGAAGCCGCCGCCGCCGATATTGCCGCAGCAGGGGTTGACCACCGCCTCGGCATAACCGACCGCCACTGCCGCATCCACGGCATTGCCGCCGGCCTTGAGGATCTCGGCACCGACCTCGGAGGCGAGATGCTGCGAGGTGACCACCATGCCGTGCGTTCCCTCGACCGCCGGCGGCGAAGCGGCCGGCGCGGGAGCGCCGGCAAGGCACAGGACGGCGGAGAGAATAAAGGTTCTGACCATGCCAACTCCTCACGCCGCGGGATCGAACGGCCGCGGTTCGATACCGAGCCGCCTGCGCATATCGGCGATCTCGAATGTCTTGTTCTCTGCCAGGCGGCGCAACGCCATCCCCTTCCCTCCACCGATCACCCGGCCGGCCCTGTCGAGCAGCGACCGCGGCACCGGCAGCACGAGCGTCCGCCGCGCGCGGTGCCGGGCGACCCGGCGCACGCCGTCGCCATACCCGATCGCCTCCGGCCCGGCGATGACGATCGGTGGGCCCGGCGCCTCCGGACGGAAGAGCGCCGCTACCAGGCATCGTGCCACGTCCTCGACATGGATCGGCTGTACCTCCACACGGCTCGGCGCCGGCACCAGCAGAAATCGCGCCAGTTGGTCGAAGACGCTCCGCCCGGTGCCATAGATCATCGTCGCCAGGAGCATGACCGAGGGAAAGGGCAACCGCGCCAGCGCGATCTCCGCATCGCGCACGGCCGTCGCCGTCTCGTCCGGCACTGCCGAAAAGCGCCGTGTCGACCCCATGGCCACGAGGCGTTCGATACCATCCGCCGGCAGAGCTCCCAGTACCTCCGGCAGGCGGATCGCATTCGCGCACACCGCGACAAGCTCGGCATCGGCGAGGGCCGATTTCAGCGTTGCCGCGTCGTTCAGATCGGCCAGCCGGGTTTCGCAGTCCACAAGTTCGGCGAGACGGTCGGCATCGCGGCCCATCGCGATCACCTCGTCGCCGCGCTCGTGCAGCTGACGGACGAGAGTCGCGCCGACCGGTCCCGTCGCCCCGACGACCGTTACGCGCGGCACCGACGCTCGGACAGGCCCCCACCCAACCCTCTCCCGCGGAGCGGGCGAGGGTCGAGGTGGGGGTGTCTGGACCGCACCGCCGCCTATCCCGCCAATGCGTGCAGCTGCCGCGCGGCGACGGTCAGCATGGCGATGTCGCGGGCCGGCGCCCGGCCGATCTCGGCGACCATTTCCTGCAGCCGGATCACCGTATCCGGCCGCGCCGCGACCCACGCATCGAGGCTCGGCGCCGCAGCATTGCCCGACTCACGGATGACCAGCTCTGCGATGCCCGACTGGGCCCGGTAGAAGTCCTGGAGCACGGCGGCCACGGCCAGGCGCTGCCAGGAATTCGACGTCGTCATCTCGCGGGCATAGTCGCGCAGCGTGTCCAGCCCGAAGCATTCGCCGGTGTCGTAATAGAGCTTCCCGAGATCGACGACATCGAGCTCGGTGCCCTCGTCGAGCCGGATAATGTCCAAGCCGGCCGCCAGATTCGCCAGCGCCACCACGCGGTGCGCCAGTGCCTCCTCCACGCCAGCCTCGAGGAAGCGCGCCTTGCGCTGCTCGAAGCCCCGGCGCTCGGCGGACGGCAGCAGGTCCGGGAGGCGCGCAGCCAGCTTCCGCACGCCCGGGCGGAACTGGCGCGTGCGCGCGCCGATCGTCAGCCGGACCCGCGCGCTCAGCAGCCAGTCGACGGCCCGCTCGGCAACCTCCCTGACCTCGACAAGCATCCGGGTCTGCGCCTGTGCCGGGATCCGGTTGTCGAGAGATTCGATGTCCTGCCAGATATCCGGCAGGTCGAAGACATCGCAGGCGATGCGGAAGGCCCGTGCGATATCGGCCGCATCGCGCCCGGTGTTCGCCTGCGTCTCGGCGAGGAAGGTGGGCCCCATGCGGTTGATCATCTGATTGGCGATGCAGGTCGCGATGATCTCTCGCCGCAGCCGGTGCGTCGTCAGCACGTCCGGTGCGAGGGTCCGCATTTGCGAGGGGAAATAGTCGATGAGGTCGTCCTCGAATTCCGGCGCATCCGGCAGGTCGGACTCGAGCAGCTCATCGTAGAGCGCGTTCTTGGCATAGGCGAGGAGGACCGCCAGCTCCGGCCGGGTCAGGCCCCGCTTGGCAACGGCACGCTGCTCCAGCGTCTCGTCATCCGGCAGGAACTCGATCGCCCGGTCCAGCCGGCCTGCGCGCTCCAACGCCCGCATCAACCGGACCTGCTGGTCGAGCTCCCGGGAGGCCTGGCTCTCGGCAAGCGTCAGGGCCTGGGTCTGAAGATAATTGTCCCTGAGCACCAGCAGCCCGACCTCGTCCGTCATCTCGCCGAGGAAGCGGCTCCGATCGGCGGCTGCGAGCTGACCGGCGGTGATGATCCCGCCGATGCCGATCTTGATGTTGACCTCGTGGTCGGAGGTGTCGACGCCTGCCGAGTTGTCGATCGCATCGGTATTGAGCCTACCGCCCCTCAGCGCATACTCGATCCGGCCGCGCTGGGTGACACCCAGATTGGCGCCCTCCCCGATCACCGCTGCACGGAGCGCCGGGGCGTCGACGCGGAGCGCGTCATTGGCGCGGTCGCCGACATCGGCATGGGTCTCGGCCGACGCCTTCACATAGGTCCCGATCCCGCCGAACCACAGGAGATCGACCTTCTGCTTCAGCAACGCCTGGATCAGCTGCGCCGGGCTCAGCGCGTCCGGGCCCAACCCCAGCCGCGCCTGCGCCTCGGGCGACAGCCGCACTGCCTTCAGCGACCGCTCGTAGATTCCGCCGCCCGCCGACAGCATTTCGCGGTCGTAGTCGTTCCAGCTCGAACGCGGCAGCTCGAAGAGGCGCTTGCGCTCCGCCCAGCTCCGCTCGGCATCGGGATCGGGATCGATGAAGATGTGGCGATGGTCGAAGGCGGCGATGAGCTTCGTGTGGCGCGACAGCAGCATGCCGTTGCCGAACACGTCGCCGGACATGTCGCCGACCCCGACGCAGGTGAAGTCGGTGGTCTGGATGTCGCTGCCGATCTCGCGGAAATGCCGCTTCACGGCCTCCCAGGCGCCGCGGGCGGTGATGCCCATCGCCTTGTGGTCGTAGCCGACCGAGCCGCCCGAGGCGAAGGCATCGTCCAGCCAGAATCCGTAATCATGGGCCACGCCGTTGGCGATGTCGGAGAACGTCGCCGTTCCCTTGTCCGCCGCGACCACGAGGTAGGGATCGTCGGCGTCGCGGCGGACGACGTCGGGCGGCGGCACAACCGCATCGCCTGCGATCGTGTCGGTGATGTCGAGCAGGCCCGACATCAGCATCTTGTAGCAGGCGACGACCTCGGCCATCAGCGCCTCGCGGCCCGCCGGCGGCCGCTTCACCACGAACCCGCCCTTGGAGCCCACCGGCACGATGACCGCGTTCTTGACCATCTGGGCCTTCATCAGCCCGAGGATCTCGGTGCGGAAATCCTCCTTGCGGTCGGACCAGCGGATGCCGCCGCGGGCCACGCGGCCGCCGCGCAGGTGGCAACCTTCCATGCGCGGGGCATAGACGAAGATCTCGTAGAGCGGCCGCGGCAAGGGCAGCAGGTCGATCTCCCGGCTGGCGAGCTTAACCGAGAGATAGGGTTTCGGCTCGCCGCCGGCGTCGCGCTGGTAGTAATTGGTCCGCAACGTCTTCAGCACGAGCAGCAGGAAGCCGCGGAGAATGCGGTCCTCGTCGAGGTTCGACACCGCGTCGAGCTCGGCGCGGATGGCGGCCTCGATGCGGGCGCTCTTCGCCTCGCGATCGCCCGACAGGGCCGGATCGAACTGGCTCTCGAACAACGCGACCAGAGCCCGCGCAACGTCGGGATGCCGGCCCAGCGTGTCCTCCATGTAGGCCTGGCTGAACGCGCTGCCGGCCTGGCGCATCAGCTTCGAGTAGGTCCGCAGGATCACGACCTGTCGCGATGACAGCCCGGCTCCCAGGATCAGCCGGTTGAACCCGTCGCTCTCGAGCCCGCCGGACCAGATCTGCGGAAACGCCTCTTCGAACCGTGCGGCGGAGACGTCGAGATCGATCGGGTGGCCGTCATGCGGGACCAGGGAGAATTCCTGGATGCAGATCCGCGCGCCACCTCCCCGCGGGCGGCAATCGAACGGAATTTCCGTGATCACGCGCAGACCGAGGTCTTCGAGGATCGGCAGGACGTCGCTGAGTGCGATCGGCTCCTTGGCGTGAAAGGTCTTGAGGCGCAGTTCCTCGGCCGCGCCGGCCGGGTCGCGGTCGAGCGTGAGCGCCACCGCGGTCCCCGCCTCCACGGCGAGGATGCGGTCGATGTCGCCGACGGACGCCTCCGGCGAGGTTCGTTCCGTGTAGCCGGACGGAAACGCGTCGGCGAAACGGCGCAGCAGGGACGGGCCCACCTCTTCCCCATGTGCGCGGACCAGCGCCTCGCCGAGCCGGTCGGCCCACACCCCGCCGGCCTCGACCAGCTCGCGCTCGACTTCGGCAAGATCGATCTCGCTGTGGCCATGCGGCGTCGCCACGGTGAAATGAATCCGCGCCAGCACGGAGGATTCGTCGAGCTGGGTCGCCTCGCCCGTCACCACGCCCGAGAAGGCGCGCCGGAGGATGCCGGCGAAGCGGTTGCGGACCTGCTCGCTGTAGCGCTCCCGCGGGACATAGACGAGGCAGCTGACGAAACGCGCGAACGGATCGCGGCGGACAAAGAGCGCGATCCGTCGCCGCTCCTGCAGATGCAGGACGCCGAGCGCGATCGGGAAGAGGTCCTGCTCGTCGATCTGGAACAGCTCGTCGCGCGGGAAGGTGTCGAGAATGTGCTGCAGCGCCTTGCCGTCATGGCTGTCCGGCGGGAATCCGGCGCGTGCGATGCAGCGCGCGACCTTGCGGCCGATGACCGGGATCGATGTCGCTGCCGCGGCATAGGACGCCGAGGTGAAGAGCCCGACGATCAGCCGCTGGCCGGTCACCTTGCCGTCGGCGTCGAAGCTCTTGATCGCCACGGTGTCGAGCTGGGCCGGCCGGTGCACGGTCGAGCGCCGGCTCGACTTCGCGATCATCATGAGCCGCGGCGAGCGCAGGAACTGCTGCACGTCGGGCGACACCTGGCCGAAATTCCGGATCCCCTCGAACACGAGGTACGAGTCGTCGCGCAGGATGCCCTTGCCCGCCCCCGGCACGACCTCCATCCCCTCGCCGGACAGCGCATATTCGCGATAACCGAGGAAGGTGAAGTTGTTCTCTGTGAGCCAGACGAGGAAGGCGCTCGTCTCGGTGATCTCCACGGGCGGCACCGGCGCGGTGCCGTCGCCGAGGGCATCGGCCAGTTGGCTCACCTTCCGGCGCATCGCCGCCCAGTCGAGCACCGCGACCCGCACGTCGGCGAGCACCGCTTCGAGATCGCGCACGATCTCGCCGGCAGCCTCGGCGTCGATCCGTGAGGCGAGCTCGATCTGCATCACCGATTCGCGCAGGCCGGCGCCGAAGGCCGAGAGATGGCCCTCGGCGTCGCGCTCGACCGCGACGATCGGGTGGATCACCAGATGACAACCGAGCTCGTGACCGGCAAGGCATGCCGTGACGCTGTCGACCAGGAACGGCATGTCGTCGTTGACGATTTCGATGACCGCCCGTCTCGGGGACCAGCGCGGCGCCTCGATCACGCGGATGGAGGCCCGCCCCGGCCTGCGCTGGCCGAGGAAGGACCAGATCGAGTCCGCGGCCGCGAGCAGGTCGTCGACGCTGCGGCTCTGCAGATCCTCGGCGGCGACGTTGCGATAGAACTCGCGCAGGAACCGTACGTCCGGCCCTACGGCGATCGCCGCTCGTCCGGCGACCAGGCGGTCGATCTGTGCCTGCTTTTCGGAGTCCGCATCATGCGGCATGAAGGCTTTCTCCCCGGGGAGACGATTTTGCCGGCACCCTAGCCCATTTGCCCGGAGCACGGAACCGCGCCCGCCTGAGGTGCTGCGGCGCGGAATTTCAGTGCCAAATGACGGATCATCATCCCGCTTGCCTGCCACTGGCAGCGGATGCCAGACTCCTGTCACAGATGCGATTTAATCGCACCGAAGCGGAGGAAGCGGTCGATGCTCTCATTCCTCGACAAGGCAAATACGGTCGCACCTTCGGACTACAACCGCTTTCTTGTGCCGCCGGCAGCCCTGTGCGTCCATCTGTGCATCGGACAGGCCTACGCCTTCTCGACCTTTGTCATTCCGCTTTCGCATCTCATCGGCGGTGATAAGGCCGCCGCGGACGATTGGACAGAGCTTCAAGCCGGGCGAACCTTCTCGATCGCCATCGTTTTCCTCGGTCTTTCTGCCGCCGTCTTCGGCCGCTGGGTTGAAGAAGGCGGCCCGCGCCGCGCCATGTTCACCGCGGCATTGTGCTTCTCGGGCGGCTTCTTGCTCTCTGCAGTCGGCGCCTGGCTTCATCAGCTATGGCTTCTGTATCTCGGTTATGGCGTTCTCGGCGGGTGCGGGCTGGGGATCGGATACATTTCACCGGTATCGACCCTCATCAAGTGGTTTCCTGACAGGCCTGGGATGGCCACTGGCTTCGCCATCATGGGGTTCGGCGGCGGCGCGATGATCGGCGGTCCGCTCTCGGTCAATTTCATGAAAATCTTCGGCAGCTGGAACATCCCTCTGTGGGGTCATTCGGCCACCGGCGGCGTGGCTGAGACCTTCCTGGCGATGGGAGCGATCTACCTCGTCTACATGATGATCGGCTCGCTCATCGTCCGCATTCCTGCGCCCGGTTGGGCGCCGGCCGGTTACGTTGTGCCGGTGACCGCGCGTGCCCTTGTAACCGCCGCCAATGTCGAGGTGAACGAGGCGATGAAAACCCGCCAGTTCTACCTGCTGTGGGGCATCCTCTGCCTCAATGTCAGCGCCGGGATCGGCGTCCTGAACTACGCCGCGCCAATGATTCAGTATGTCTTTCCCGACCATGTCAACAAGGTGATCGCCGGTGGTTTTGTGGGGTTCCTGAGCATCTTCAATATGGCGGGGCGGCTGTTTTGGTCGTCGATCTCCGACTATATCGGCCGTCGGCCGACCTATATGATCTTCTTTCTACTCGGCATTCTGCTCTATGCAATCGTCCCGACGACAGGCCATCTTGGATCGACTGCACTGTTCGTTGCCGCATTTGCGATCATCTTCACGATGTACGGCGGCGGGTTCGCGACGATCCCGGCCTATCTCCGCGACATTTTCGGGACGATGCATGTGGGTGCGATCCACGGGCGGCTGCTGACGGCCTGGTCGGTCGCGGGTATTGTAGGACCTGAAATCGTCGGGCGCATCCGCGAGCACGAGATTTCCCAGGGCGTGCCTGATGCCGACTCATACGATTTGAGCATGTACATCATGGCTGGTTTGCTGGCCGTTGGATTCCTGTGTAACTACTTCGTCTCCGCGGTCGACTCGCGCCATCATTTCAAGGCTGGCGCGTCAGTACCGGCCCCGGCAGGAGAATGATCATGACGGCAAGATTGATCGGTGCCTGGCTGCTCGTCGGAATTCCGCTCTTGTGGGGCGTTGAACAGACGCTCGAAAAGGCGGCGAAGCTGTTCCAGTAATGCTCCGAAAGGCAGCGATGGGCGGCGTCCTGGCCTCGCAGGGCCGGAAGCCGGGCGGGACGCCCCCCGAGACGCACGCTTTCCTGGCGATGATGGGCTGGGCCGGCGTCGCGATCCTGGGAGCCGTCTCGCTGGCCGTGGTTGCCCTCGGCCGCGGCGAGACGATCAACGCGTTGTGGCTGGTCACGGCGTCGCTCTGCACCTACCTGATCGCGTACCGCTTCTATAGCCTGTACATCGCGCGCGACGTGCTGGGCGTCGATCCGGCGCGACCGACGCCGGCCGTCCGTCACAATGACGGGCTCGATTACGTGCCGACCAACCGGTACGTGCTGTTCGGCCACCATTTCGCGGCGATCGCCGGGGCCGGGCCGCTGGTCGGGCCGGTGCTGGCGGCGCAGATGGGCTACCTGCCGGGCACGCTGTGGCTGATCGTCGGGGTCGTCTTCGCCGGCGCTGTCCAGGACTACGTCGTGCTCTTCATCTCGACCCGCCGCGACGGCCGCTCGCTGGGCGATCTCGTCCGCAGCGAGATGGGGAATGCCGCGGGCCTCGTCGCGATGGTCGGCGTGCTGGCGATCATGGTGATCCTGCTGGCGGTGCTGGCGCTGATCGTCGTCCGCGCGCTGGTCGGCAGCCCGTGGGGCACGTTCACGGTGTTCGCCACCATCCCGATCGCGCTCTTGATGGGCGTCTACGGCCGCTACATACGCCCCGGGCGGATCGGCGAGATGTCCGGGATCGGCCTGGTGCTGCTGATGCTTGCCCTGATCGGCGGCCAGTCGGTCTCGGAAAGCGAGTCGCTGGCGCCGCTCTTCAGCTACACCGGACCGCAGCTGGCGCTGCTGCTGATCGTCTACGGCTTCATCGCCTCCGTGCTGCCGGTCTGGCTGCTGCTGGCGCCGCGCGATTACCTCTCGACCTTCCTCAAGATCGGCACGATTTGCGCGCTCGCCATCGGCATCGCGATCGTGATGCCGCCGCTGCACATGCCGGCCGTTACGAAGTTCATCGACGGTACCGGGCCGGTCTTCGCGGGCTCGCTCTTCCCGTTCCTCTTCATCACCATCGCCTGCGGGGCCGTTTCCGGCTTCCATGCGCTGATCTCCTCCGGCACCACGCCGAAGATGCTGGAGAACGAGGCGCATGCGCGGGCCATCGGCTACGGTTCGATGCTCGCCGAATCCTTTGTCGGCATCATGGCGCTGATCGCCGCCTGTGTGCTGGAGCCGGGGGTCTACTTCGCCATGAACGCGCCGGCCGGGGTGATCGGCACGACCGCCGACCAGGCGGCCCAGGTCGTTTCGGGCTGGGGCTTTACGATCACGCCGGACATGCTGAACCAGATCGCCACCGATATCGGCGAGAAGTCGATCCTGTCACGCGCCGGCGGGGCGCCGACGCTGGCGGTCGGCATGGCGCAGATCCTCTCCGGCGTGGTCGGCGGCAAGGGCCTGCTCGCCTTCTGGTACCATTTCGCGATCCTGTTCGAGGCGCTGTTCATCCTGACCACGATAGACGCGGGCACGCGGGTCGCGCGCTTCATGATCCAGGATCTCGTCGGCATGGCGATCCCGGCCTTCCGCCATACTCATTCCTGGGGCGCCAACGTCGCCGCGACCACGCTGGCGGTCGCGGGGTGGGGCTATTTCCTTTACCAGGGCGTGACCGATCCTTTGGGCGGAATCAACACGCTGTGGCCGCTCTTCGGCATTGCCAACCAGATGCTGGCGGCGATCGCTCTCGTGCTCTGCACGGTGGTGCTCTTCAAGATGAAGCGCCAGCGCATGGCCTGGGTCACGATCGTGCCGGCGACGTGGCTGCTCGTCTGTACGCTGGTGGCGGGCTGGCAGAAGCTGTTCGATCCCAGCCCGGCGATCGGCTTCCTCGCCAGCTACGATAAGTTCGCCGCGGCCTCGGTCGCGGGCCAGATCGCCGCGCCGGCCAAGACGGCTGCCGATATGGGCCGGATCATGACGAACGCCGTGGTCGACGCGGTGATGACGGGGCTCTTCATCGCCGTCGTGCTGGCGGTGCTGGGCTTCGGACTTGTGTCCGCCCTGAAGGCACTCTCGCGCGCCGAGGTGACGACCCGCGAGGTCGGCTATGCGGGAGCGGCAGAATGACCGCCCATGCGTTCTGGCGCCGCGTCTGCGAGACGCTCCGGCTGATGGTCGGGCAGCCAGACTATGACCGCTACGTCGCGCACCGGCTGGAGCATCATCCGGGCGAGACGGTGATGAGCCGCGTCGAGTTCTTCCGCGACCGCCAGGACCGGCGCTACGCGACGAGGAGCGGCGGCGGGCTCCGCTGCTGCTGAATCAGGCTCAGGCGTCGCGATCGCGCGGCGGCAAGGCCGTTCCCGCGGCGCCGACCTCGTGGTACTCCGACTCGATGATCACCGTGGACGAGGCGCCGCGGTGGAAGCGCCAGATCACACCGCCGGCCCGATCGACCCGCGCGCCGAGATGCGCCACCACCAGCCGGCGCACCGGCGGCAGCAGCAGAAGCAGGCCGGCGGCGGTGGAGAAGAATCCCGGCACGATCAGCAGCAACGCCGCCACCATGCGGCATGCGCCGTCGAGCGCCGCGGGGACCGGCGTCGCGCCGGCCGCGATGCTGCGCTGCAGCCGGCGCAGCGTTCCGAGCCCCTCCGTGCGCAGCAGCGACATGCCCAGCATCGCGCTGACGACGACGAAGACAAGCGTCCCGGCGACGCCGAGATAGGGCCCGATCACGACGAAGCCGGCGATCTCGATCAGCGGCAGCAGAAGCAGCAGCGTCAGGACGGGCATGCTTGTTCTTTCCGTGTTGCGGGCCTATCTCTTCGGCAGCACCGAAGCGGGCGCGGCACCTGCCCGCCAGAGATGGGGTTACCGCCGGTCAGGATCCATGGGCGACCACGTGATCGATATCATCCTTTTCGCGTTCGTGGCGCTGCTGTTCGTCGTGCAGCTCTGGAAGGTGCTCGGCCAGCGCACCGGGACCGAGCGACCGCCGCAGTTTCCGCCGTCTACGAACCGCGTGCCGACGTCGCCGGACAATGTCGTCGTCATGCCGCCGCGCCCCAGTGCCGCGGCACCGCTCGATCCGATCGAGGCCGGGCTGGCGGATATCCGCATCGCCGATCCGGGGTTTCGGCCCGACGAGTTCCTGGCAGGTGCCCGCCACGCCTTCGAGATCATCGTCCATGCCTTCGGCGAAGGCGACACGGCGAAGCTCCGGCCGCTGGTCGCCGACGAGGTGTTCGACACCTTCGCGGAGGCGATTCGCGGCCACCTTTCCCGCAAGGAGACGGTCGAGACCCGCGTCATCCGCCAGGCCGAACCGGAACTCGTCGAGGCCCGGATGGACGGGCGTACCGCGATGGTGACCGTCCGGTTTACGTCCACCCAGATTTCGGTCACGCGGGCCGCCGACGGCAGCGTGGTCGAGGGCGATCCGTCGCAACCGATCGAGCGCACCGATGTCTGGACCTTCGCCCGCAACACCCGGTCGGCCGATCCGAACTGGGCCTTGGTGAGCACTGCCGGACACGAATGAGACCGCGCGGCTGAGCCGCGTGTTGCTCCGTGCCGGCGGAGTCCTGCTCTGCGTTCTCGCGCTTGCGGTCCTCGCCACCTGCAATCGGCCACCGCCTCGCTTGGTCTTGAAGCAGGCGAGCTTCGCGGATCTGCCTGGTTGGGCCGAGGACGATCCGGCCGCCGCATTGCCGGCCCTGGCGGCCAGCTGCGCCAAGCTCGCCGCCGCCCCGGTCACGGTCGCCGACCTCACGATCCGCCCCGACGACTGGCGCGCCGCCTGCGCGCCCCTCAAGGACCTCGCCGGCGACGCCGCCCGGGCCTATTTCGAGCAGGCGTTCATCCCCTTTCAGGCGTTCGACAACGACGAGGCGAGCGGGCTCTTCACGGGCTACTACGAAGCCGAGCTGCACGGGGCCCGGAGCCCCGACGCGCGGTACACCGTGCCCCTCTATCGTCGGCCGGCCGATCTCGTTTCGGTCGATCTGGGGCTCTTCCGCGAGGATTGGAAGGGAGAACGCCTGGCCGGACGGCTTGCCAACGGCAGGCTCGTTCCCTATCCGACGCGGCGCGACATCGAAGGCGGCGCGCTCAGGGACCAGGGTCTGGAGATCGCCTGGGTCGACAGCGCGATCGATGCGTTCTTCCTGGAGATCCAGGGGTCGGGCCGGGTGACCCTGCCTGACGGCGGCGTGCTCAGGCTCGGCTACGACGGCGACAACGGCCGGAAATACGTCGCGATCGGCCATGTGCTGGCGGAACGCGGCGTGCCGGTTGATGAGATCACGATGCCCTATCTGCGCCGCTGGATCGCCGATCATGGCGCCGACGGTACGGCGCTGATGGACGAGAACCCCTCCTACGTCTTCTTCCGCGAGCTGAGCGGCGACGGCCCGATCGGCGCCGAGGGCGTCGCCCTCACCCCCGGCCGCAGCGCGGCCGTGGATCATCGCTTCGTGCCGTACGGCCTGCCGCTCTGGATCGATACGAGCGACGAAACTGCGCCGGATGGCAGGCTGCGCCGCCTCTTCGTCGCGCAGGATACCGGCGGTGCGATTCGCGGCCCCGTTCGCGCCGATCTCTTCTTCGGATACGGCCCCGACGCGGCCGATCACGCCGGAAAGATGCGCGGACACGGCTCTGCCTGGCTCCTGGTGCCCCGGAACGCCGTTTCCGGGCGCTGAGCGTTGCCGCTTGCCGGTGCCGTGATGTAGACTCTCAGGCGATTGCGGTGGAATCCGCAGCGCGGTCCGCGGATTTGACGTTCAGGAATCCTGCCCGGTTGACCGACCCGGGGGCTCGAGACCTACGGAATACCGCGCGGTGCCTGTCCGGATCGTGATCCTCGACGACGTTGCCGAAAACGCGACCCTCCTCGAGCGGTTTGCCGCGCAGATCCATGATGCCGAGGTCATCAGCTTCACCGATCCGGTGGTGGCGCTCGCGTGGTGCGAGGCGAACGAGCCGGATCTCCTCTTCCTCGATTACGTGATGCCGCAATACAGCGGCGTCGAGGTGCTGACCCGGTTGCGCCGCATGGCGCATTTCGTCGAGGTGCCGGTGATCGTCGTGACCGCGGCCGATGATCGCGAGACCCGGCTGAAGGCGCTCGATGCCGGCGCCAACGACTTCGTAGCCAAGCCGTTCGAATCCGTCGAGCTGCTGGCGAGATCGCAAAGCATGCTGCGGCTCCGCGCGGCCTCGCGCGAGCTCCGGCGGCTGGCCACCACGGATGACCTGACCGGCCTGCAGAACCGCCGCAGCTTCCTGGCGCGGCTGGCCGATGAGGTCCGGCGGGCGACCCGCTATCGTGAGCGCTCATTGTCACTCGCGATCTTCGACGTCGACCACTTCAAGCGCGTCAACGATGCGCATGGCAGCGCGGCGGGCGATCTCGTCCTGAAGCGGATCGCCGATATCTGCCGGTCGACGACGCGCGGCATGGACATAGCGGGGCGGCTCGACGTCACCGGACGGCTCGGCGGCGAGGAATTCGGCGTCCTGATGCCCGAGACGGACCGCGCGGGCGGTTTCCTCTGCTGCGAGCGGCTCCGCCAGAGCATCCAGGCTGCCTCGGTCCAGTATGGCGGCATGCCGGTCAACGTAACGGTCAGCCTCGGGCTGGCGGAGCACGCGATCGGCGACGACCCCGATGGGCTGGTGGCACGAGCGGACGAGGCGCTCAACCGCGCCAAGGCGGCCGGGCGCAACCAGACGTGCATCTAGCCGAGCACGATTGCCGCGAGTCACCGAACCCGCGGCGAGCGCCCCGGCGCGGCTCCTGGTGTTGATGCATGGCCCACCAGCCGCCACGCCGGGTCGGCCTCCTGGTGACCTGCCTGGTCGACCTCATGCGTCCCACGATCGGCTTCGCGGCCGTCAAGCTACTCGAGGCGGCCGGCTGCACGATCGCCGTGCCGTCGCAGAGCTGCTGCGGCCAGCCGGCGTGGAATTCCGGGGACCGCGAGGACGCGCGCGCCGTCGCGTTGACCGTGCTGTCGGCATTCGAGACTTGCGATTACATCGTCGCCCCATCCGGCTCTTGCGCCGGCATGGTCAGGATCCATTACCCCGAGCTGTTCGCGGACGACGACGCAAACCTCGCGCGCGCGAGGGCAGTGGCCGCGAAGACCTGGGAACTCGTGTCGTTCCTGACCGATGTCTGCGGATTGAGCCTCGCCGACGCGCGTCACGAGGGGACCGTCTGCTACCACGATTCCTGCTCGAGCCTGCGGGAGCTGGGTGTCAGGGAGCAACCGCGACGGCTGCTCACCACGGTCCCCGGGCTGACCCTGACGGAGCTCTCGGAGCCCGATTCCTGCTGCGGCTTCGGCGGCACGTTCTGCGTCAAGTATCCCGACATCTCGAACCGGATGGTCGCCGACAAGGTGGCGGATATCAGGGCCACCGGCGCCGGGACGGTTCTGGGCGGCGATCTCGGCTGCCTGATGAACATCGCGGGCAAGCTGCGGCGCGACGGCAGCGCCGTGGCCGTCCGCCACGTCGCGGAGGTGCTGGCCGGGATGACCGGTGAGGCGCCGCCGATCGGGCGCGAACGCTAGAACCCATGCAGCCGACCAGCCGCCACTTCACCGCCAATGCGCGCGCCGCACTCGCCGATGCCGACCTGCAGGCCGCGCTGGCGCATGGCCGCACCGGGTTCGTCGCGCGGCGGCGCCGGGCCGTCGAGCGGCTGCCGGAATGGGAGGCGTTGCGCGAGGCCGCCCGCACGATCAAGGACCACACGCTCGCCTGCCTCGACGAGTATCTGGAACGGTACGAGCAGCAGGTGGTCGCGTCCGGCGGGCAGGTACACTGGGCGCGCGACGCGGCCGAAGCCCGAGAAGCGGTGCTGGCCATCTGCCGCGCCGCCGGCGCCCGCCTCGTGACCAAGGGTAAGAGCATGGTCACCGAGGAGATCGGCCTCAATGCGGCGCTGGAGGCCGAAGGGCTGCGCGTGGTCGAGACCGATCTCGGCGAGTACGTGATCCAACTCCGCCACGAGCCGCCCAGCCATATCATCGCGCCGGCGATCCATCTGCGGCGGGCGCAGATCGAGACGACCTTCCGCGATGCCCATGCCGAGCTCCCGGCCGGCCGGGATCTCGGCGAGCCGCGGCTTCTGGTCGACGAGGCGCGGCAGCGGTTGCGGCCGCTCTATGCGCAGGCCGAGGTCGGCATCACCGGCGCCAATTTCCTCGTCGCCGAGACCGGCTCGTCGATCATCGTCACCAATGAGGGCAATGGCGACCTGACCCAGGCGCTGGCGCGGATCCATGTGGTGGTCGCCGGGATCGAGAAGATCGTGCCGACGCTGGAGGACGCCGCGACGCTGCTGCGCCTGCTGGCGCGCTCGGCCACCGGACAGGAATTCTCGACCTATACCACCCTGTCGACGGGGCCGCGGCGGCCGGGCGATCCCGACGGTCCGGAGGAATATCACGTCGTGCTGGTCGACAACGGCCGCAGCGCCATGCTCGGGGACGGATTCGCGGAGATGCTGCGCTGCATCCGCTGTGCCGCCTGCCTCAATCACTGCCCCGTGTACGGCGCCGTCGGCGGCCACGCCTATGGCTGGGTCTATCCAGGGCCGATGGGCGCCGTGCTGACGCCCGGTCTGGTCGGGCTGGCGGAGGCGAAGAGCCTGCCGGAGGCCTCGAGCGTCTGCGGGCGATGCGACAGCGTGTGCCCGGTCAAGATCCCGTTGACCCGGCTGATGCGCCGGTGGCGGGAGCGGACCTGGACGAGCGGGCTGGTGCCGCAGCGGCAGCGCCTGGCGCTGCGTCTTTGGGCCGGGCTTGCGCGGCGGCCGGGGCTCTATCGGTGGGCGACCGCGGCGGGGAGCCGTCTCCTCGGACTTCTCGCCGGACGTGGCGGAAGCTTCCGTACCCTGCCTTTCGCCGGCGGCTGGACGCAGCACCGTGATCTTCCGGCGCCGTCCGGCCGGACCTTCCAGTCGC
>DATGFU010000409.1:0-5749 GCA_035308865.1 Allostellaceae bacterium
CGCGCTCGCGCGCGCCGTCGCGCAGCTCGGCCAGCTCGCCCCAGCTCTCGAAGGGGATGATCGGCGACAGGTCGAGGCGCGGGCGCGCCGCCGCGCGGTACCACATTTCGAGCCGCTGCCGCCGCTCGGACAGCGCCAGCGGCCGCAGATCCTTGCCCTCGATCCACAGCGCGTCGTAGAGCCGCACGAAGGCCGGATAGTCTCGCAGCATCTTGTCCGTGACCTGCTTGCGGTTGAGCCGCTGCTGCAAGTCGTTGAACGGGGCCACCGTCTCGAAAGTGCCGGCCAGCATCTCGCCGTCGAGGATCACCCCGTCCGGCAGCGCCTCGACGATGTCTGGGAAAGTGCCCGTCACCTCGTCGCCCGAGCGCGAGTAGATCCGCTTCTCGCCACCCCGGCCGGAGAGCTGCACCCGGATCCCGTCCCATTTCCATTCGGCGAGGTAATCCGCCGGCGGAAGAGCGTCCAGCTCGCCCTCCTCCAGCGGGTTCGCCAGCATCAGCGGCAGGAAGATCGGCCGGTCGCCGGTGTGGGGCTTGCCCGCCTTGCCCTCCAGCCAGGCGAAGAGCTCCTCGTAGGGCGGCGCCAGCCCGTGCCAGACCTCCTCGACGTCGTCGACCGGCACCGGCCCCAGCTCGGCCACCGCCGTCTTGGCCAGCCGTGCCGAGACGCCGATCCGCAGGCCGCCGGTCACCAGCTTCAGCAGCGCCCAGCGCCCGGTCGCGTCGAGCGCATCGAGCCAGCGTTCGAGGAGCCCGCCGACATCGCCGCGCCGCGCCTCAGCAAGGCCCTCGATGATCTCGGTCAGCTCGGGGATGCGGTTGGCGCCCGGACGCGCGGGCCAGGCCAGCGACACGGTCTCGGCCAGATCCCCGACGAAATCGTAGGACCAGCCGAAGAGTTCCGGATCGAGCCGTTCCAGCACCAGCCCCCGGATCTGCGCCGGCTTCGCCTCGCGGAAGACGAGCCCGCCGGTCAGCGCCGCCAGCGCCCAGCCGCGCTCCGGATCGGGCACGCTGCGGAAGTAATCCGTCATCAGCCGCAGCTTGCCGTTCCGCGCCGGGGTGAAGAGCAGCCCGTCGAGCAACTCGGCGAACCGGATCACGTTTCGTCGTCCTCGTAGCCGACGACCGACAGCGCCCGCGCCTTGCGGCCCAGGAGCGTCGCCTGACGGACGAGCGCCTCCTCGTTGCCGTGAGTCACCCAGATCTCCGGCGCCTTCACCTCGGCGATGGTGCCGACCAGCTCGTCCCAGTCGGCATGGTCGGAGATGACGAGCGGCAGCTCGACGCCGCGCGCCTTCGCGCGCTGCTTCACCCGCATCCAGCCCGACGCCATGGCGATCAGCGGATCGGGCAGCTTGCGCGCCCAGAGATCGTGCATGGCGCTGGGCGGGGCCAGCAGGATCTGCCCGGCGAGCTCGCCGCGCGCCACCCCGGCGGCCGGCAGCGTCTCGCCCAACGCCACGCCGAGCCTGCCGTACAGCTCCGTCATCTGGATCAGCGCGCCGTGCAGATAGACCGGCCGGTCGTAGCCGTGCCGCCGCAGCAGCGCGAGCAGCCGCTGGCACTTGCCCAGCGAATAGACGCCGACGAGGTGGACGCGATCGGGAAAGAGCGCCAGCGAATGCAGCAACCGCCCGATCTCGTGCCCATCATCGGGGTGGCGGAAGACCGGCAGGCCGAACGTCGCCTCGGTGATGAAGACGTCGCACTCGACCGGCTCGAAGAGGGCGCAGGTCGGGTCCGGCCGCCGCTTGTAGTCGCCCGAGACGACGATCCGCGACCCGCGCCATTCGAGCACGACCTGCGCGCTGCCCAGCACATGTCCGGCCGGCGCCAGCCTGACATCGACCTCGCCGATCCGGACCGTCTCGCCATAGGGCAGGGGCTGCAACGTCCCGCCGGCCTGGTCGCCCAGCCGGAGCCGCATGATCGCCAGCGTCTCCGGGGTCGCCAGCACATGCCGGCTGCCCGGCCGCGCATGGTCCGAATGCCCGTGCGTGACCACCGACCGCTCGACGCCGCGCACCGGGTCGACATGGAAATCGCCGGGCTCGACATAGAGCCCGGCCGGCGTGGTGCGGACCCAGGGCGTCGAGTGCGGGGTGGTCATCGCCATTCAGAGATGGATGGCGGGACGGCCGTCTCAAGGCCGCGGCAGGGCCTCAGCAAATTGCGGTGCCATTTGGCTCGGACGTAGCCATAGCTTCAGCCGGCCGCATAGGGGCTGGATCGGCTGAGCGAAGCGCATCGAGGAGCAGGGGAAAGTATTTCGTAAATCGGTTGCTTTTCGCTTCGGCCATCTCACCAATTCCCCGCGAAACTGCGCAGCGATGATTCCATTCCTATCTCGAAGCCTCGGGCAAGTGCCTCCGCAGCACCTCGTTGATGCGCGACTGCCATCCTGGCCCGGTCGCTCGGAAGCGCTCGATCACGTCCGGATCGAGCCGGAGGCTCACCAGCCGCTTGGGCGCGTCCGACCGTGGCCGGCCGCGGATGCGGCGGCTGAGGTCGGCGGCGTCGCCGGCCGATACCGGCCGCATCCGGGCGAGCCGCGCCTCGTCGAGCGGTTGAGCATCCGGATCGGCGTGCGCCGCCTCGGTGACGGCCCGGTCTTCGGCATCGGTCATGGCGGCGAGTTCTTCGCGCGCCCGGGCGCGGGCTGTGGCCCGATTCATTTCAGGGTTCGACATAACGTCTCATCTCCAGCTTCGTTGCCTTGCGGAAACTGATCACGTGAAGCTCATCGTCGCCTCGCCGGACGAAGACGAGAAAGCACAGACGCAGCCCGCACCAACCGATCGCAATCTCCCTAAGCTCGCCGTAGTCCTCGCGGTCATCGAAATCATGCAGCGCAGTATCGAAATCGAAGTGGACAACATCGGCGAAGTCTAAGCCGTGCTTGACGAGATTGCCGGCGCGCTTCGCCTCGTCCCATGTGATCACAGGAATAACGTAGCTACGAAATAGCTCGTCGTCAACGAATTTATGTAGATACAGAAATTGAGTTATCCGCCGGCCGGCGTAGTGCGGACCAGCGGGCAGCGTCGGTTCTAGCCGTCGCGGTCGGAGATAGCCTCGAGTACCCTCGGCCTCAACGCCGGGTGCCGGGCCGGCTTGAGGTCCGCCGGGGTTGGAACGCCGGTCGCGCCCGGCTTCGGCTCGACGTGATCAGCGTCGCCGGCGCCCGCCTTGCGTTTCTCATAATATCAGTATATAAGTAATGATCACATCAAGCCGAGTCTCATGCCCAGCGTCGTCACGATCAATCGCCCGGATGTCGTCGCCCTGATCGAGGAAGCGGCGCGGAAGGTGACGGCGGGTAACAAGACCGAAGCCGTTGCCCTCGGCATGCGGCGTCTTCTCGATCAGGAGGCCCGGGCGGGCTCGCTGTTCGGCGCCCATCGCGGGTCGGTGCGGGTGCGCGAGGGCGTGGACCTTGTCGCGCCGGCCCTGGACGTCGCCCCCGACGCCGAGACCGGGGCGGAGATCGACCGCTGACCGACCGGCTGCTGCTCGACACCCACATCGCTCTCTGGCTGGACAGCGGCAACGAGCGGCTGCGGGCTCCGACCCGCGTCCTGATCGACGATTGCTGGGGGAATGGCGGAACGATCCTGCTCAGCGCCGTCAGCGTGTGGGAGATCGCGCTGCTGCTGGATACCGGCCGCATCGATCTCGACCTGCCGATCGAGGCCTGGGTGAGCCGGTTCCTCGACCGGCCGGGAATCGAAGCGGCGCCGCTCGGCCACCTTGCGGCGTCGCGCAGCTACCGGCTGCACCATCTCGCCCAGCGCGATCCCGCAGACCGGCTGCTGATCGCCACGGCGATCGAGCTTGCCTGTCCGCTGGTCACCTACGACGAGCGCATCGCGGCGTTCGGCGAGCGCTACGGAAGGCAATACGCCTTCGCCGCGGCCGCCTGATCCCCGCCCTCCCGGCTCAGTACCTCAGCGGCTCCAGATAGGCCGCGATGCTGCCCTCGCGGTCGCGGAAGACGGGTGGGATCTGCAGGCTGCTGCCGAGCTTCTCGTAAGGCTCGTCGATCATGAAGCCTTCCGCCTTCGAGACCGTCGCCTCGAAGAGGGCGCCCGCGGGCGTGCGGACATAGACCGAGTCGAAATAGCCGCGGTCCTTGCGGTCCGAGACGTCGGTGAAGCCCATGCCCTCGAGCCGGAACTTGACGTTGCTCTGCACGTCGAGGTCGCTGACCTTGAAGGCGCAGTGGTGGGTGACGCCCTCGCCATACGCCCAGGAGCCCGGCTTGACGTCCGGCTCGACCTCGAAATCGACGATGGCGCCGCTGCCGCCCTCGCCGACCTCGTAGCGGACATAGGCGCCGTCGGTGCGGCGGCCGCGCCCGGTCCAGCCCGTCTGCATGAAATCGTCCGAGTTCTCGATGTCGCGCACCGAGACGGTGATCCCGTGCATGCCGCGGATCCCGTGCTCGGCCGGCACCACGCCGTTGGAATAGGGTTGCCGCGTGTCGTCGTCGATGCCGACCAGCTCGTAGCGGATGCCGCAGGGATGGGCAAAGCGCAGCAGGCGCTCGCCGAACCGCTCGGCCGCCGTCGGCGCGAACCCGTGCTCCTTCAGATGGTGCTCCCAGTAGCCCAGCGACGCGCGCGGCACCGACAGCGCCAGCCCCTTGATCTGCCCGGTCCCCGGCCGCGCCCTGCGGCCCGACTGGCGCATCGGGAAGCAGGTGATGAGCGTGCTCTCGTCGCCCAGATCGTTGCCGTAATAGAGGTGATAGATCGGCTCGTCGCCGTCGTAGAGGGCCGTCTTCTTGATGCTCTTCAGCCCCAGCACCTTCAGATGGAAGTCGTAATCCTCCTGTGCCGTGCCGACGTTGAGCGTGATGTGGTGCAGCTTGCGGATATGGGGATTCGGATCCATGGCCATCCTCCCTGCGGTGCGCCGGCGCCGGTATCGAGGCGACACTGGGCGCGTTCCCGACCGGGTGCAACAGCCATTCTTGAGCCTTCAACGAAGTTCTCTCCCCAACACGCCACCGGTCGCCGCACCGGCTGCGATCGGCTATAGGGTTTGCCGCACACTCCCCACGCGAGCGCTGGCATGGCCGTCTACACCGATGTTTCCGACAGCGACCTCCGGCGCTTCATGGACGAGTACGATCTCGGCGAGGTGCTGTCGTGCAAGGGCATCGCCGAGGGGGTCGAGAACTCGAACTTCCTGCTGCGCACCTCGGCCGGCATCTTCATCCTCACGCTCTACGAAAAGCGGGTGAATCCGGACGACCTGCCGTTCTTCATCGGGCTGATGGAGCATCTGGCGAGGCACGGGTTCTCCTGCCCGCTGCCGGTCGCCGCCCGTGACGGCAAGGCGCTGCGCCGGCTGTGCGGCCGGCCGGCTGCCGTGATCACCTTCCTCGAGGGCCTGTGGCCGCGCGAGATCCTGCCCTTCCACTGCGCCGGGGTTGGCGACACGCTCGCCCGGCTGCATGTCGCGGGCCAGGGCTTCCCGCTGACCCGGCCCAACGATCTCGGTCTCGCCGGCTGGCGCCGCCTCGTCGAGGCCACGCGGGAGCGCGCGCACGAGGTCGAGCCGGGCCTCGCCGACGAGCTGGCGGAGGAGATCGCGGCACTCGAGCGGCTCTGGCCGCACGACCTGCTGACCGGCGTCTGCCATGCCGATCTCTTCCCCGACAACGTCTTCTTCCGAGACCATCGGGTGAGCGGCGTCATCGACTTCTATTTCGCCTGCACCGATTTCCTCGCCTATGA
>DATGFU010000410.1:0-4282 GCA_035308865.1 Allostellaceae bacterium
GGATTCGAGATCCGCAGCATCGAATGCCAGAATTGCGTAGCAGCCATTTTCGAACATGTCCTCCGGCGTAGCGGCAGCCGTGGTGGGAACGAGCGTGGGAGGCTCGTCGGGTTGTATCAGCACGCGCTTGCCCCTCATAAACATGTGAATTCCGCCGGTCAACATATCATATATCTTTGCGTCGTTCCTAGTGCGGCATGGGTGCTCTTCGGGCAGCCGTCACGTCTACGCTCAGCCCGCGATGTTGAGGTGGAGCCCGGTATCGAGCATCAGCACCGTGCCCGTCATCAGCGACGCGCCGGCCGCCAGCCAGTAGATGTCGGCGGCGATCTCCGCGGCATCGCGACCTTCCTCAACGGGGCCCGGTCGCGCCGCACCGCCGCGAACTGCTCAAACATTTCGGGGCTCACCGGCTGCAGGAAGCCGCCGGCGACGAGAGCGGGACAAACCGGGATCGACGCGGATTTCGGGTGCCAGAACGCGCGCAAGCGACAGGGTGAGCGTGTTCGTCGCCCCTTGGATGCCGCATAGGCGATGGTTGAGGCATTGCCCGTGATCGCGCCATCGGAGGAGAGGGTCGCCACCCTCCCCTGGCGGCGCGAAGCGCGGGCGCGCAGGCGTACACGATCTGGAACGGTCCCGCCGTGTTCACAGTCGTGGTCCGCAGGAAGTCGTCGAGACTGAGCGCGTTCAGATCGCGCTGCGGCAGCACCCGGTGGTGCCAGCGCTGCTGACCAGCGCGTCGATCCGCGCGAAGCGGGTTGTGGCTGCATCGGCCATGCGCCGGCAATCCGCGTCGATGCCAACGTCGCCTTGCACCGCCAAGCCTTGCAGGCCCGCGGCCGACGCCTCGTCGACCAGCTGCTCCGCCGCTGCCGCCTCGATCTCGAGGAAGTAGTTGACGACGACATTCCAGCCCTGCGCCGTGAAATGACGCACGGTCGCGGCGCCGATTCCGGACGCGCCGCCGGTCAGCAGGACGGCCCTCGCTTCGGTCCCCATGTCGCCGCCCGTCACGGATCCATCTCCCACACGACATTTCCGCTATGGGTCACGGCCCCCTTGTTCGCTGGGCCGACAGTGGCCGCGTATTTCTCGAGCAGCCCGCCCTTGGGGCGGCGCTGGGCAGGCTGAGGCAGCGCACGCCGTGCGGCCAGCTGGCCGTCCGCCAGCTCGACGTGGAGCGTGCTGATGCCGGCTCGCGCATCGATCGCGATGATATCGCCGTCGCGGATCAGGCCGATCGGCCCGTCGCTTGCCGCCTCGGGTGAGATGTAGCCGATGCACATACCACGCGTCGCGCCCGAGAAACGGCCGTCGGTAACAAGTGCCACGCGCTCGCCCATGCCCTGGCCGTAGAGCAGCGCGGTGATACCCAGCATCTCGCGCATCCCCGGACCGCCGCGCGGCCCCTCGTTGCGGATCACGATTACGTCACCCGGCGCGTAAGCCATCTCCCGCACGGCGGACAGGCAAGCCTCTTCCGACTCGAAGACGCGCGCCGGGCCCCGATGCTCCAGCCTCTTCAAGCCTGCCGTCTTCAGCAACGCCCCGTCCGGCGCCAGATTGCCCTTGAGCACGGTCACGCCGCCGGAGGCGGCGATCGGCGAGGCACAGCCGCGAACCACCTCTCCGTCCGGCGCGCACACGGCGGCGAGATCCTCCGCCAGCGTCCGCCCGGTGACGGTCACGCAGCCGCCGTGCAGATAGCCGCCGTCGAGCAGGGCCTTGAGGATCACCGGGGCGCCGCCGACCTGGAAGACGTCCTTGGCCAGGAACCGGCCACCGGGCTTGAGGTCGGCGATCAGCGGGGTCCGCGCGAGCACGGCCGCGACATCGTCGAGATCAAAGCGAATCCCGGCCTCGTTGGCGATCGCGGGAAGGTGCAGCGGCGCGTTGGTCGAGCCGCCCGTGGCGGCGACGACGGCGCAGGCGTTTTCTAGCGCCTCGCGAGTCACGATGTCGCGTGGGAGCGGGCCGCCGGCGAGCACCGCCAGCATCAACAGTTTACCGGCCTTGCGGGCCATCGGCGCCCGGGCGGCGTAGACCGCCGGCATCATGGAGGAGCCCAACATCGCGAGACCAAGCGCCTCCGACACCATCGCCATCGTGTTGGCGGTGTATTGGCCTGCGCAAGCACCCGCCGTCGGGAGGCAGGCGCGTGCCATGTCCTCCAACTCCTGCTGCGTGGCGTCTCCCGCCAAGACCCGGCCGATCATTTCGTAGGTGTCGACGATGTTGACGTCGCGCCCGGCCAGGTGACCGGGCAATGCCGCCCCGCCGTAGAGGAAGACGGCGGGAACATTGCACCGCACGATGCCCATCATGAGACCGGGCATGTTCTTGTCGCAGCCGCCGACCGCGAACACGCCATCCCATTGATGAGCCCGGACGGTCGCTTCCACGCTGTCGGCGATCAGCTCACGCGAGATGAGCGAGAAGCGCATTCCCGAATGCGCTACCGACAGCCCGTCCGACACGGAAACCACTGGGCATTCATGGGGTGTTCCGCCGCCCGCGTAGATGCCTGCCTTGGCATGGATCGCCTGGTCGCGCAGCGTCGTGTTGCACGGGCTCATCTCGCCGCCAGTGTGGATCACTGCCACATGCGGCCGCACGAGATCGTCGTCATCCTCGCCCAGAGCGTAGAGGAAGCTGCGGGTGGTGGTTCGGACCACCCCCTCGCGCATGATCTCCGAGCGAAACTTTCGCGAAATCATATCAGATACCTTTTGTCATCGAATCCGCACGCTTGGGAGCTGACGGTCTCAGTCCGGCTTAAGGATGATTTTGCCGAAAACCCGGCCCGCATCGAGCTTGCGGTGTGCAGCGACGATCTCGCCTAGCGGCATCATGGAGTCGATGACCGGCGATATTCGTCCGGCTCGTACATGCTGGAAAAGCACGGCCGCCTCGCGCGCGACATCGTCGACCGAGGCCGAGTTCAAACTGAAAGCGTGAAGCGTCGGCGACTTGTGGAAGTGCTCGATAATTTTCATGCCGAAATCGGCGGGCGGCAGGCCGCCGACCCCGCCACAAATCAGATAATGCCCGTTGCTTCTGAGTCTGTCGAAGAAACTCGGAAACTCTTCCCCGACCACCGTATCGATTATGACGTCGAACGTCTCGGGGCTTTCCTTGACGTCCGTGAGCCGATTCCAGATCGACGACGCACCGAGCGCGACGAGCCGTTCACCCCGCTCCCTTGACGACGTTGTCGCGACGACCGTGCCGCCGCGTAGAGATGCGTACTGGACGCACATGAGCCCGATCCCGCCGCCCGCGCCCCGAACCAGGATCTGGTCGCTGTCGGCGATCGGAACTCGCGCCAATCCCACTTGCGCCACGAGCGCGTTCAGCCCAGTGGCGACCGCCTCCTCGTAGGAGACCTGGTCGGGAAGCCGGATAAGCTGATCTACCGGGATTTCCACCCGCTCGGCGCATCCCCCGCCCTGCCGCAACACCGCGAACACCCGGCTGCCCAGCCATGCATCGTCAGCGCCCGCGCCAATTTCGACGATGATCCCGGCCACCTCATATCCCGGGATGAAGTCAGGACATGTTGCCAGATAACTTTCCCCCCGGCGGGCCATCGTGTCCATGTATCCGAGCCCGACCGTCTCGATCTTGATGACGGCGGCACCCGCAGCCGCAAGAGGGTCAGCGACCTCCTGCAGCCGCAGCACCTCCGGAGGCCCGAACTCGCTAACCCGGACTGCCTTCATATCGTTCTCCATGGTCGTGCCGGGGCCGCGCCGTGCCTCCGTCCGGCGATGAATGTGCGCCGAAACGCGCCTTGCCGACAACAGATATATGATAACTTGACGACCAAAACATATATGATAACTTGACGCTCATCGTGGGCGCGAGCTAGGGATCCAGCCCATGGGTCAGAACCTTCCCGGAAGCGGCAGACCGCAGGCGGGCAAGACATCCGGGCGTTGGAGCGAGTGGAAAAAGCGGGAGGGGGTGAGATGAGGCCTAAGCATTACCTGGTCGGTTCGTCGGTGCTCAGCGTTGCGACGCTGCTCTCAGCTCAGCCGGCAACGGCGCAGGCATCAAACACGACGGCACCGGCTCAGAATGCGGCCTCCACCGATGCCGGTGCGCTCCCGGAGATCGTCGTGACCGCGCAGAAGCGCGAAGAGAACATCAACAAGGTCCCGATGTCGATTACGGCCGCGACGGCCGATCAATTGCGGGATGCCGGCGTCACGCAGGTGCGCGACCTGGCCAAGATCACGCCCGGCTTTACCTATGCCGATTCGACCGCCGGGACACC
>DATGFU010000411.1:0-4665 GCA_035308865.1 Allostellaceae bacterium
CCTGAACCAGCTCTTTCTCGGCCAGCCCTTCGGCGCCGCCGCCGGCCCGGGCTTCGCCTGGCGCGACGTCACCACGGTGAAGCTCGGCGCCAACTACCGCCTGTCGCCGGAATGGGAGGTGCGGGCCGGGTTCAGCTGGAACGACAACCCCATTCCCGAGGACCAGACCTTCCTGAACATCCTGGCGCCGGGTGTCGTGCAGTACCACCTTTCGGCGGGCGCAACCTGGAGCCTGCCCGGCGGCCCCGAGATCAGCGCCTTCGGCCTCTACGCGCCGACCAACACGGTCAACGGCAGGAACTCGATCCCGCCGGGCTTCCCGCCGACCGGCTTCGGCGGCGGCGAGGCCAGTATCAGCCTCAGCGAGGTGGCGATCGGCGTCTCCGTCGGCTGGCGGTTCGACTAAGCAAGGGTTCTTTGATCGTGCCACACATGATCGTCATTGCGAGCGGAGCGAAACACTCCCGAGCCACAGCCCCGCACCCCTGGATTGCTTCGCCTGCGGCTCGCAATGACGACCACCATCTGTGGCCATTACAACAGAAGCCTGCTTAGATTTCACGGCGATGAGTCCGTTTCTCCTTTCGGCGTTGGGCGGTGCGATAATCGGGGCTGCCGCGGCCGGACTGCTGCTGCTCGACGGGCGGATCGCCGGCGTGAGCGGCATTCTCGGCAGCGTCCTGGCCGGCTCGGCGGAGCCCTGGCGCTGGGCCTTTCTCGCGGGCCTCGCCTTGCCGGCGGTGATTGCAAGGATCGTAAGTCCCGAAGCGTTGGATCCCGTCTTCGGCTCCAACCTGCCGATCTACGCCATCGGTGGCGTGCTGGTCGGAATCGGGACACGGGTCGGCGCCGGCTGCACCAGCGGCCACGGTGTCTGCGGCCTTGCCAACCTGTCGCCGCGCTCGCTCGCGGCAACGCTCATCTTCATGGGAACCGCCGGGGCGACGGTATTCCTGGTGCGCCATGGCTGAGGGCGATCGGCTGCGGCAGACGACCGTCGGCGGGGTCAGCGGCCTCGTCTTCGGGATCGGCCTGATCCTCTCCGGAATGACGGATCCGGCCCGCGTGCTGGGATTCCTCGATGTAGCGGGACAGTGGAATCCGGCGCTCGCCTTCGTCATGGCCGGGGCGGTCGCCGTCGCGGCCCCGGCCTTCGCTTTCGCCCGCCACCGCGGTCGCTCGCTGCTGGGCAGGCCGATCGTGCTGCCCGATCGGTTCAGGATTGACGCGCAGCTTGTGGCGGGCGCCGCCATTTTTGGCATCGGCTGGAGCCTGACCGGTATCTGCCCCGGTCCCGCCATCCTGATTCTGACGACGTTGCGCCCGGAAGCCCTCCTGTTCGGTGCGGGCCTCGTGGTTGGCATGGTCGTCTCGAACCGGTGGCTCGCCGCCCGGCCCCAGGCAGCGAATGGCACCGGCGCGTCACCTTCGATCATCGTGTGACAGACTGTCCGTGCCGGATCGGGCGGGCAGCCGGACGCGAATTCCCGCCGAACGCCCTATTCGGCGGAAGCGGCAACCCAACCGCATGCGGAAGACGGATGTTCCGGTACCGGATGAATCACAGGCCGGCCTTTTGCCGTGCAGAGGCGATGAGCGCGTCGATGTCCTCGCGATCCGGATAACGCTCCTTCAATGCCTGCCACCGCGCGACCGCGGTCTGCCAGTCGCGTCGCCACTGCGCCAGCCGTGCATGAACGGTCAAGAGCGCGACTTCCGCGGGAAAGCGGGCAAGCGCGTCCAGGCAGGCGTGCTCAGCCTCGTCGTGTCGCCCCGCCGCGCCGAGCGTGTCGGCACGCGCGGCGAGCGCCTGCGCCAAGTCCGGATGCCGGTCTATGATGGCATCCCAGCGCCGCTTTGCCTCGTCCCAATCCTTGCGGAAAGTAGCCCCCCAGGCGTGCTCGAAGGCCAAGCTCAAGCGATCGGGGTGGGCCGCCAGCGCGGGCTCCAGCAGCGCATCGGCATCGTCGTACCGGCCGGCCATCCGATAGGCCTTGGCGAGCTGTTCGAGCGGGCCGATCGAGCCGGGCGCAAGGGACACCCAGACCGAGCAAGCGCGGATGGCCATGGCCCAGTCGCGCCGCTCCTGGGCGGCCAGCGCCACCGCTCGCAGGGCGCCTGCGAAGCTCGATCGTGAGTCCGCGAGCCGCCCAAGCCCGCGCATTGCCGCAACACATTGAGCATAGAGTCCGGGATGGTCCGGCGCCAACGCCAGCACCCTTTCGTTCTCCGCAAGGGCCTCCGAGAAACGGCCGAGCCCGAGCAGGCATTCGGCAAGCGCGAAGCCCGAAGCCGCATCGTCCTGCCGCCGCTCGGCGGCACGACGAAGCCAGCCGAACGCCTCCTTGTAACGGCCCAGTTGGCACAGCCGCTCGGCGAGAGCCGCTTGTGCCGCACCGTCTTCCGGCATCAGCCGGACGGCCCGCCGTTGACAATGGAGCGCTTCCTCCGGCCGGCCGAGCGCGCGCAGCACCTCCGACAAGCCGGTGTGGGCCTCCGGCCGTTCCGGAGCCAGCTCGGCCGCCTGCCAGTAAAGCCCCAGGGCGTCGTCGAGCGCGCCGTCGCGCCGCCGCTCGCCGGCCCGCCGGAGTGTTTCGTCGGCCCGTTCTCCGCCCGCAAAGGGGCCGATATTCGTGCGCATCTACTCTCGCCAATCCGCGGCGGGTTTCCCACCCGCTGCTTCGGCGCGGCGGAGGGAGCTCCCGAGAGGTGGCGCAGGAGCGCTCGAGCGCCTGGAGACTACGGCGAAGAAAGACAAGGGCGGCCGCGGCGAGCGCCGTGAGCCAACCAACGGTCTGTGTCTCCAGCCTATTTTTTCATACAGCTTCATTTTGTTATATTAAGTCGCCAAGAGCAAATCGGTAATCCGCCCCGCGCGCACCGCTTTAGCGGGACCGGTCGTATCGTCTCAGGTTTCAACGATACGAGGCTCAGAAGGATCGTGCCGGCCCCGGTCGAGTCAATTTGAATCGCAATAAATACCCGTAAAATGCTATTATCTTAAATTTCTGTATTAAAATAGTAAGGGTCTCTGCTCCTCTCGTCTCATTCGATCGTCCTCTCGATGGCCCGGAGCGGCGCGCCCGCGCGTCATGGAACATCTCGATCTTGACCGATCGCGCCCGCGCCGCGGTACGCGTACTGCATTGATTTTACGGTGTAATTCTTCAACTCGACCAGTGCTGTGAAGCGGTTCAGATCAGCGTGACTGGGAAGATATAGCAGCGGTATTGAAAGTATCTTGACAGGCCGGCTAAGGCCCGCTCATGCTCCGGCTGTCGCTTGGGGACGTCGCTGGCCGGGACTCTGAGGAGATATAACAGATTTTGGCTGTTTATTTATCATGAGCAACGATGGTCACATGTTATTTCGACGGGCCACCGTCGGGCAGGCAGTTCGGGAGGTCGAAGGGGCCGGAGTAGCCTGTGTGTCCGCTCGACACCTGAGATGGCGGTCAAAAGCTGGATCGAAGGAATCCTAGCGCCCTGGTTACGCGCATCGGCATAGCCGGGTTCGGCAAGATGGGGCGCATTCGAGCGCAGGCGCTCGAAGCCGCGGGCGCGCGGATCAATTGCATCTATGATGTTGAGGATGCGCCGGTGGATGGCTATCGCAGGGCCCCGTCACTGGCTGCGCTGACGCACGACCCCAACGTCGATGCAATCGTGATCTGCCTGCCGAACCACCTCAACATGCCAACGACGATCGCGGCGCTGCAGAATGGAAAGAACGTATTCTGCGAAAAACCGCCGTGTTTTACGTCTAAACAAATGCGTGAGATCATCGCGGCGGAGAGGGCGAGTCATCGCGTCCTGATGTATGGCTTCAACCACAGGCACCATGAAGCGATCCTGAAGATGAAGTCGCTGATCGACAGCGGACGCTTCGGGCCGATTCTCTGGATGCGTGGCCGCTACGGCAAGAGCGTGGATGCCGCATACCTGTCGACATGGCGTGCCGACAGGGCTCTCGCGGGCGGCGGGATCCTGATGGATCAGGGCATTCACATGCTCGATCTCTTCCTCCACCTTGCCGGCCGCCCATTCGACGAAGTCCAGGCAATGGTATCGAGCCGATACTGGAAAATCCGCGGCATCGAAGACAATGTCTTTGCCCTGTTCCGGAATAGCGGTACCGGTGTCACAGTATCGTTTCATTCGACGATGACACAATGGCGGCACTTGTTCTCGCTCGAGGTATTTCTCGAGCGAGGTTACCTCGTACTGAATGGATTGAAGACCTCGTCCAGCACCTATGGCGAGGAGATCCTGACGATCGCCAAAAACCGCACCTCCGCGCCGGCCGCCACGTTCGACGACGAAGAGCGGCTCCATTTTCAGACCGACAGCTCGTGGCAGCGCGAGGCAGCACAGTTCTTGAGCGCCATCGAATCGGGCATATCGCCGAGTTCCGGCAGCTCGTCCGACGCACTGAAAGTCATGGAATTGATCGATCGGATCTACTCCGTCAACTGGCACCATTCGACGACGCTGCATTCGCAGCTTCTGCCGCACAAGGACGAAGAACTGATGGAGATCGAGTGATGGCGAGCACAGTGCTACAAATAAAGACGGGGTTCGATTGGACCGGTTGGCTGGATGAGTACAATGCCCGCTATAGGGTGGCCTTTGCGGCAAAGCATCGTCCGTCGCTGCTCGCCTTCCA
>DATGFU010000412.1:0-20213 GCA_035308865.1 Allostellaceae bacterium
CTGCAGGACGCGTCGGTGACCTATGCCGACAAGTCACCCAACGACCTCAAGAGCGAGGCCCACGACGTCGTGACCTTCCTCGAATGGGCGGCCAACCCGGAGCTGAACGCGCGCAAGCAGATGGGCGTGAAAGTTCTGATCTTCCTGGTGGTGATGACCGGCATCCTGTATTTTGCGAAGCGCGGGATCTGGCACGACGTTCACTGACGCGCCCTGTGGCGTGTCGCGGGCGAGGGCCGCTCCCATGGAGCGGCCCTTTTCGTATCTGGGGGAAGTATGATCGTTCCGTCGTGGCGCCAAGCCGTCTTGGCTCTCGCCGCCTTATGCTGCGCCGCGGGTCCCGCGGCGGCGGAACCGGCCTTGTGGTGCGTCAAAGGCGACAAGGCCGTGATCTATCTCTTCGGCACGGTCCACGCGCTGAAGGCGGACACGAAGTGGCGTTCCCCCAAGATCGATGCCGCGTTCAAGAAATCGAGCGAGCTCTGGCTCGAGGTCGACGAGGACATCGCCGACCCGGCCAAGGCCATGCTGATGATCCGCGATCTGGGGCTGGACTGGTCGCATCCGCTCTACACGCATCTGTCGAAGAACGACATGGCGTTGCTGGACGCCAATGCGCGCACCGCGGGCATCAACGACGGCGAAGACACGCTGGATTTCTTCCGGCCCTGGGCCGCATCGATGATGCTCGACGGGGCCGCCTTCAAGAAGGCGGGCTACGACACCAAGGACGGCGTCGAGGTGACGCTGATGACCGAGGCGAAGGCCGCCAAGAAGCCGATCAAGGGCATGGAGGGCTTCGGCCAGCACTTCCACTTTCTGGCCGACCTGCCGCCCAAGGTCGAGCTCGAGATGCTCAAGGAGACGGTGCACGATCTGGAGAACGCGCCGAAGCGGGTCGGCGAGGTCATCGAGGCCTGGACTCAGGGCGACGTCGACGCCATCGCCAAGAGCAACGCGGAGATGAAGGACTCCTCGCCCGAACTCTACCAGACCATCCTCGTACAACGGAACCAGAACTGGGCAGTCAAGATCGCCGACATGATGAAGGAGCCGCAGACCCGCTTCATCGCCGTCGGCGCCGGGCATCTGGCGGGGCCGGATAGCCTGCTCGTGCAGCTGCAGAGCGCTGGGATCACAGCCGAACGGCTTTAGGGCGCGCCCCCCTGGCTCTGCGTGCGGCGCCTAATCGTCGGGCGGTCGGATCTGCATCATGGCGACCGCACCGCCTTACATCGCGGGGATCAATTCGAGGACCCCGGGTTCCGCCGCGCGGGCGGTCTCGTCGGCCAGTGCCACGCGGTTGCGGGCGCTGCACTTGGCCTCGTAGAGCGCCGCGTCGGCACGCTTCGCCAGGCTTGCGAAATCCGCGTCGTCCGGTCCGAGCGCCGCGGCGCCGATGCTGACCGTGACGGCAGGGAGGTCGGTCTGACAGTCGGCCTGGACAGCGTCGCGCAGCTTCTCGGCGACCGACACGGCAGCGCCGATCGGGGTCGAGGGCAGCACGACGCAGAATTCCTCGCCGCCCGTGCGGCCGATCACGTCGCTCCGGCGCAGCGCCGTCTGCGCCGTCTCCGCGAAGCGCCGCAGCACGCCGTCGCCCGTAGCATGGCCGTAGCGGTCGTTCACGTGCTTGAAATGGTCGATATCGATCATCAGCATGCCGAGCGGGCGCTTCTCGCGCCGCGCCAGCAGGAATTCGCGCTCGGCCGCGTCCAGGAAGAACAGGCGGTTCGGCAGGCCGGTCAGGCTGTCCCGCGTCGCCAGCTCGTAGAGCCGGGTGGCGTAGGCGTGCGTCCGCCGCACCAGCGGACGGAAGACGAACAGCGCCTCCGCGGCCAGCGTCGACAGGAGGATCGCCAGGACGACCTTCTGAGTCCGCAGGAGCCAGACCACGCGGGCGTTGGACTCACCCTCGAGCGTCCCGACGACGCGGTCGAGATCGGGCAGCAAGGACCCCAGCGCATCATGGCGAAGCCGGAGCGCGGCCGCGGTCCGACCGGCCGCATCGGGCGCGGCGAGAACGGTGCGCGCCGTCGCGACATAGGCCGGCACCTCGGCATCGAGCGCCGACGACCCGCCGAAGAACAGCGCGCCGACCTCGGGAGAGGGCCGGTTGGTGATCCCGAGATCGCCGCCGTGGATGAGCGCGCGGTGCGAGCGTTCCATGAGATCTGCGGCCTGGGCGAGGGGAACCCGCGCCGATTCGTCGCCGGTGGCGAGGTCGCTGCCGAGCAGCGCGATCCGTTGCGATAGCATGCGCTGCCGCCCGGCCACGTTGATGACCGTCGCGGCATCGTGCTGCTGGTCGATGACGTGGGAAAGAATGAGGTGGATCCCGGCCGACAGCAGGGCGATCGCGGTCAGCGCCGCGACATAGGCCCTGGTCATCCGCACCGCCAGCCCGCGATCGGGGCGCAGCGTCAAGTTCGGCATGGCAGTCAGCCTCCGGTCCGCGGCGGCGATGATCGAGGGAGTCGAATCGCCAAGTTCGGTTCGCCCGTGTTCGCGGCAGGCACTCGCCAATTGCCGCAAAGTCCCGGCTGCCCCAGAGAACGAGGTTCGCATTCGGGATCGGAGCTGGGTGCAACAGCCGGGTGCCGCCGGAGGCGCCAATATCCATATCCGAGATCGATGGATTTGATCGTTTCGGCCAGGCTTTGGCAGGGCCCGTCAAGAACCGCGGCAGCCGGCGTTGCAGCCGCGACGCCCCGCGGAGGCTGACTCGGCCTCGGCGAAGCGATACCATTCGCCCCGGCCCGGAGGCTGGAGCCTCCTTTGACAAGCAGGTCGGCATGGCGCGGTCACGCATCGGCATCATCGGCGGCAGCGGGCTCTACCGCATCGAGGGATTGACCGACATCGAATGGCGCGAGGTCGCGTCGCCCTTCGGCGAGCCGTCGGACGCGCTCTGCTTCGGCAGGCTCGACGGCATCGAGGTCGTATTCCTGCCGCGGCACGGTCGGCATCACCGCCTGTTGCCGGCGGACATCAACTATCGCGCCAATATCGACGCGCTGAAACGGTCGGGCGTCTCCGACATCCTGTCGATCTCCGCCGTCGGCGGCTTGGCCGCTCAATATGCGCCGGGGACCTTCGTCATCGTCGACCAGTTCATCGACCGCACCCTCATGCGGCAGAAGAGCTTCTTCGGCACCGGCTGTGTCGCGCATGTCTCGATGGCGCACCCCGTCTGCGGCCGGCTCGGCCATGCGCTCGCCGAGGCCGGGCACGATATCGGGCTGGACATGGCCCATGGCGGCACCTACCTCGCCATGGAGGGTCCGCAATTCTCGACCCGGGCCGAAAGCGAGCTCTATCGCAGCTGGGGCTGCGCGGTCGTGGGCATGACCAACATGCCGGAGGCCAAGCTCGCCCGCGAGGCCGAGATCTGCTACGCGACCGTCGCCATGGTCACGGATTACGACTGCTGGCATCCCGATCACGATCACGTGACCGTCGATTCCGTGGTTCGCGTGCTGATGCAGAACGTCGAGACGTCAAAGGCGCTGATCCGCGCCGCGCTGCCGGCGATCCACGCGGGCGATTTCCCGTGCGGGTCCGGCTGCAACCGTGCGCTCGACCATGCCGTGCTGACGCCACCCGACGGGCGCGATCCGGCGCTGGTCGCGCGGCTCGATGCCGTGGCCGGCCGCGTGCTGGGCTAGGAGGGCAGGGCGATGCTCGTCGATGGCGTGGCGATGCGGACGATCTGGCCCTGCGGCCACGGCGCCGTGAAGGTGATCGACCAGACCAAGCTGCCACACGAGCTGGTGACGGTGGAGCTGCGCACGCTCGACGATGCGGCGCACGCGATCCGCGACATGGTGGTGCGCGGCGCGCCGCTGATCGGCGCGACGGCCGCCTACGGCGTGGCACTCGCGCTGAAGGCCGATCCCGGCGATTCGTCCCTGGCCCACGCCTTGCGGGTGCTCACGGCTACCCGGCCCACCGCAGTCAATCTGCGGGCGGCGCTCGATCGCTGTCGGCGCGAGATCGGCCGGCACATGCCGGTGGATCGCGTGCCGGTGGCGTGGCGCTTGGCCGCTGCGATCTGCGACGAGGACGTGTCGATCAACCGCGCGATCGGCCAGCGCGGCCTCGATCTGCTCCGCGCCGCGCAGAAGGGCGACAAGCCGGTCAACGTCCTTACCCATTGCAACGCGGGCTGGCTGGCGACGGTGGATATCGGCACGGCGACGGCGCCGATTTACGCCGCCCACGATGCCGGGGTCCCGGTCCACGTCTGGGTCGACGAGACGCGGCCGCGCAACCAGGGCGCCGGCCTGACCGCCTGGGAACTCGGGCGGCACGGCGTGCCGCACACGGTCATCGTCGACAATGCCGGCGGCCACCTTATGCAGCACGGGCTCGTCGATCTCTGCATCGTCGGCACCGACCGCACCACCGCGACGGGCGACGTGGCGAACAAGATCGGCACCTACCTCAAGGCCTTGGCCGCGCATGACAACGGCGTGCCGTTCTATGTGGCGCTGCCGTCGCCGACCATCGACTGGACCCTGTCGGATGGGGTCGGGGAGATTCCGATCGAGCAGCGTGATCCCGCCGAGGTGACGCAGCTTTCGGGCATCACCCGCGACGGCCGCGTCACCACGATCCGCATCACGCCCGATGGGACGCCGGCGGCCAACTACGCCTTCGACGTGACGCCGGCGCGGCTGGTCACCGGGCTATTGACGGAACGCGGCCTCTGCGACGCCTCCCGCGAAGGACTGCTCGGCCTCTTCCCCGAGCGTCGCCACGCGACCGCAGCGGCCTAGCCCGGTGCAGGATACCCCCGACCTGCGCCGGCGCATGATCGCTGCGGCGCGCACGCTGACGACCAGCGGGCTCGTCCGCAACACGTCCGGCAATCTCAGCCATCGGGTGCAGGACAGCTTCCTCGTGACGCCGACGGGCATGCCCTACGAGCGGCTGGTCGAATCGGATCTCGTAGCGATGAATTGGGAGGGCCGGCCATCCGGCGCGCGCCTGCCATCCTCGGAGTGGCGGTTCCACCGCGACATCCTGCTGGCGCGGCCGGAGGTGCTTGTCGTCCTCCACGGTCACCCGCCCTTCGCCACGGCGATCGCCTGCCTGCGGCAGGGCATCCCCGCCTTTCACTATATGGTGGCGAAGCTGGGCGGGGCGGATGTCCGCTGCGCGCCTTACGCGACCTTCGGGACGGAGGCGCTGTCGCGTCATGCGGTGGCCGCGCTTGCCGACCGCAAGGGCTGCCTGCTCGCCAATCACGGGATCATCGCCGTGGGCGGCGACCTCGATGAAGCGCTGGCGATGGCGATCGAGCTCGAGACGCTCGCCGAAATGTACTGCCGGGCGCGGCAGATCGGCGAGCCGGTCCTGCTGGATCCGGAAGAGATGGCGCTGAACGTCGAGAAGTTCCGCACTTACGGGCGGCAGCCGGGCGATCCGTGATCCCGGCCTTCGTCCTAGCCTCGGCCTCGCCGCGGCGGGTGGAACTCCTGCGCCAGATCGGCTTCCCGCCCGACCTGATCGATCCGGCCGGGATCGATGAGTCGCCCGTGAAGGGCGAGACGCCGATGCGCCACGCCGAGCGCCTCGCAACCGAGAAGGCGCAGCTCGTTGCGGCCCGGCATCCCGGCGCCGTGGTGCTGGGCGCCGACACGGTCGTCGCCTGCGGGCGCCGCATCCTGCCGAAGCCCGCGGACACCGCGGCTGCACGGCGCTGCCTGGAGCTTCTGTCCGGGCGACGGCACCGAGTCTTCGGCGGCCTCGCCGTCATTGCTCCCGACGGCCGGATCGCCCACCGGCGGGTCCAGACGGCAGTCGCCTTCAAGCGGCTGACCGAGTCGGAGATCGGCTGGTATCTCGCCACCGGCGAATGGGAAGGCAGGGCCGGCGGCTACGCGGTGCAGGGGCTGGCCGCGCGGTTCGTGCGCGAGATCGTCGGGTCGTATTCGAATGTCGTCGGCCTGCCGCTCTTCGAGACGGCACAGGTGTTGGCCGGGCTCGGCCTCCGCACGCCGCAATGACCCGCGAGCTGATCATCTCGGTGGGACCGGGCGAATGCCGCGGCGGGCTCTTCGAGGACGGCGAGGCGGTCGAACTGGCGGTCGAGCGGGACGACCGGCCGAGCCAGGTCGGCGCCATCTATATGGGGCGGGTGCAGCGGGTGACCCCCGCCCTTGCAGGCGCCTTCGTCGATATCGGCACCGAGCGACCGGCCTTCCTCGCCAAGGGCAAGGGCCTCGCCGAAGGTGCGCGGATCGTCGTGCAGGTCGTGAAGGACGCCTTCGACGACAAAGGACCCGAGGTGAGAGCCGCGATCGAGCTGCAGGGGCGCCACGCCGTGTGGACGCCGCACCGGCCGGGCCTCGCAGTCTCCCGTCGCTTGTCGCCGGCCCGACGCGCCCGGATATCCGAGGTCCTGGCCCCCTTCGTCCAGGAGAACGAAGGCGTCGTGATCCGGAGCGAGTCCGGGGACGCCGCCATCGACTCGTTGCGCGAGGACATCGTGCGTCTGCGAGGCGAGTATGGCGAGATCGAGCGTGCAATGCGCTCCGACGGCAGGCCTCGACGCCTCGACCGCCTGCGGGGGCCGCTGGAGGCCCTGCTGTCGGTCTATGGTCCGGCCGGAGGACGGCTGCTGATCGACGACCGCGCCGCAGTCGCTCAGGCCCGACAGATCGCCGATGGATGGCCGGCGGAATACACGTCGCCGGATGAGGAGCCCATCATGCGGCTCGAAGAAGCCTTCTCCGGTGCACTGGCCAATACCGTCGCTCTGCCGGGCGGCGCACGATTGCGGATGGAGCCCGGCCCCGCCTTCACTTCGATCGATGTCGATCTCGGGGGGATGGCGGGTGGGCGGCAGCCGGCCGCTGAGGCGATTCGCCGGGTCAATCTGGCGGCCGCCGAGACGCTCGCACGGGAGTTGCGGCGGCGCGGCGTCGGCGGCGCCGTGGTCGTCGATTTCGTCTCGATGACGCGGCGTGGCGATCGGCAGGACGTCGAGACGGCATTGGCCACGGGCGTGGCTGCGGATCCGGCCGGGGTCCAGCTCCACGGTTGGACGCGGCTCGGTCATTTCGAGCTGACCCGACGACGCGTTCGTCCGTCGTTGGCCGACATGCTGCTCGAGCAGGCCGGCGATCGTCGGGCAAAATCGGCGCTGACGATCGGATTGGAGGTCTTGCGCGGATTCGCACGCCACGCTTACGCGCCGGCGGGCCTAGCCGTCAGCCTCCACCCTTCCGTCGCGGCGGCCCTGGCGGGGCCGCTCAGCCATCACGTCGACGCGGCAGAGTCCCGGACCGGCCAGCGACTGACGCTGCTGCCCGACGCTGCGCATTCGCTCGAATCATTCGAGATCCAGGCGCGCTCGCGCTAGTCTTGATGTGATGTCCGAGCCCGCTCCAGAGACCCGCTGCCCGATCTGCGGCAAGCCGACAACGACTCGATACAAGCCGTTCTGCTCGCCGCGATGTGTTCAGCTCGATCTCGGCCGCTGGCTCGACGGCAGCTATCGCGTCGAAACCGACGAGTCGTCGGAGGATCAGCCGGATGCCGCCGGCTGATCCTCCGACCTGTCCTCAGGAGGCCGCGGCCTTCCGGGCGCGAGCCGGCTTCCGGTTGGTGCGCGGCCGCGAGCCGAGTCCGATCTGCTTGGCCAGGGCCGAGCGCTGCTCGGCATATTTTGGCGCCACCATCGGGTAGTCGGCCGGCAGATTCCAGCGCTGGCGGTATTCGTCGGGAGTCATGCCGTAGGCCGTCGCCAGATGGCGCTTCAGCATTTTCAGCTTCTTACCGTCCTCGAGGCAGATGATGTAGTCGGGCGTGACAGAGCGCCGAATCGCGACGGCCGGCTCGGGCCGTTGCTGCTCCGGGGCCGCCGCGGCGGTCGCCGCCTGGCCGCAGAGCGCACCATAGACGGCGCTGATCACGGAGGGCAGCTCGGTTGCCGAAACAGGGTTCTTCTTCAGGTAGTGGGACACGACATCCGCCACCATCCGCAGAACCTCGCCATGTGACGGTTGCGTCGATCCTTGGGACATTGTTGCCATACCTTTTTCTCGGAGTGCGACAAGCGACATACGCAGAATTGGCCGCCCAGCAATAGCCCGCTCGTTAGCGCAGTGTCGCAGCAAGACTACAGCATGCCGGCGACGAGGCCAACGCAAAATCTTCAATAATGTTCTAGACGCGAAATCATCAATCGCCGAAGCAACCCACTCCCGGGGTAGTGAGATCGCACGGTTCTCGGATCAGACGTGACCTGCGATCATGTTGTGGGAAAGCGACGCGGCAGTCTTACAGTCGCCTTTGCGCCAAGAACTTGCTCGGCCTCGGCCCGTGCCTGCCGCAACCGCACGCCGTCACGCTTGACCTCGACGGTTACCTGCCGCGGCGTGCGTCTCGTCAGCCCGGCCGCGGCCGCGCCCGCGGCGGCGGCGCGTCCCGGCAGGAAGAGGTCGACCAGCCGCACTCGGTCGGTGCCGCCCTCGATCGCCGCCTCGATCTCCTGGTCCTTGTACAGCCGCCGAATACCGGCGCGCTGGAGAAGAGCCGGATCGAGCGGCAGATCTCCCGAGATCCCGGTGAGGCGAATCGCACCCTTTCCGGCCTTGCTGTCGAACCATTTCACGACGCCGCGGACGGTTCCAGCAGCCGCGGTCACCGGTGCGGGGAGGGGGGTCGGTTCCGGCGCCGGAACCTGGGCCCGGCGCAGCAGGCGGGGTGCCGGCGGCTCTACCGCCGTCTCGACCACTGGCGCCGCCACCGCCGCCGGGCGTTCCAGCCTTCGCCGCTGCCGTCGCATCGGCAGCTTGATCACCGTCGGCGCCGGACGCTCGGCTTCCCGCGCAGGGACGACGGCGGCAGGGGGCGCGACCGCCTGCGCACCACCACGCACCGCCGCAAGCCCTTCGTTCAGGGCCGCGATGACGGCAGCCAGTTCGGCCGGAGGAGTGGCCCTCGCACCGAGTATCCTGGCAATGAAGCGAGAGGTCTCCGATGATGGAGCGTTCACGTCGTTTCACCTTTCAAACCAAAGTGCGTGCGGTAGCCATCGAAGAACTGACCGGGTTGCGTTTCCGAAATTGCTGCGACGTCGCCGGTGCTGCCGAGACTCCCGACCGCCGATACCATCGTCGTCAAGGCGATGAGGTACGCCACATACAACTCGACGAGTTGATACTAGCGCATCTTGGCGCCTGCCGCGATGCCTAAGTAATCATCTTTTGCATCGTCGGCAAGCACGCTTCTAACGGGCGATAATACCAGCGCAGCGCCGATCTCGGAAGCGAACTGCGATTGAATATTTCGAATAAACCGGAGGATAATGGCAGTGGTTCCAGGGATCCGCGCTTCGCTCAGGATGCCGGCCGCATGGTCGGAAAGATAATGACGTCGCGAATCGAGGCGCTGTTGGTCAGCAGCATGACGAGCCGATCGATTCCGATGCCCATGCCGCCGGTGGGCGGCAGCCCGTATTCGAGGGCCGTCACATAGTCGGTATCGAACGGCTGCGCCTCCTCGTCGCCGCCTTCGCGGCGATCGAGCTGGGCCGCGAAGCGATCGAACTGGTCGAGCGGATCCGTCAGTTCCGAGAAGGCGTTCGCGATCTCGATGCCGTTCACGAAGATCTCGAACCGCTCCGTGAGCCGCGGGTCATGCCGATGGACCTTCGCCAAGGGCGAAATGTCCCGCGGCAGGTCGGTGACGATGGTCGGATGAATCAACCGGTGCTCGACACGATGGCCGAAGACCGCCTCCACGACGTTGCCCCAAGGCTCGTTGCCCTCCAGCGGCACCTGTAGAGCGCGGGCCGCCGCCCGGGCGGCGTCGGCGCCGTCGATCGTGAGAAAGTCGGCGCCTGTCTCGTCGCGCACCAGCTCGGTCATCGACCGGCGCGGGTAGGGACCGCGGAACTCGATTTGATGGTCGCCGTAAGTGACCTTCGTGCCGCCGGTGGCCGCCACGGCCGCCCGCTCGAACAGGCTCTCGGCGAGCTCCGCCATGTCGTTGTAGTCGGCGTAGGCCTTGTAGAGTTCCATCATCGTGAATTCGGGATTGTGCCGCGGCGAGATCCCTTCGTTGCGGAAGTTCCGGTTGATCTCGAACACCGCATCGGCAAGCCCGCCGACGATCAGCCGCTTCAAATGCAGCTCCGGCGCTATGCGCAGATAGAGATCCATGTCGAGCGCGTTGTGATGGGTCACGAACGGCCGCGCCGAAGCGCCGCCGGCCAGCGTGTGCAGCATCGGCGTCTCGACCTCGAGGAAGCCGCGCTCGATCATCGCGGTGCGCAGGGTCGTGACGATGGCGCTGCGTGCCCTCAGCGTCGCGCGCGTCTCGGGATTCATGATGAGATCGAGGTAGCGCTGACGGTACCGCGTCTCGACATCCTGCAGCCCGTGATATTTCTCGGGCAGTGGCAGCAGCGCCTTGGCGAGGATCTCGATCCGCCGCGCGTCGACCGTCAGTTCGCCGGCCTTAGTCCGCCGCACCAGGCCGGTCACGCCGAGCATGTCGCCGATATCGAGCAGGCGCACCAGTTCGAGCTGTTCCGGGCTCAGGAACTGCTTGTGGCAGAAGATCTGGATCTTGCCGGTATTGTCATGGAGATCGATGAACATGCCGCTGTTGCGGATCGTCCGGATGCGGCCGGCAACAGCGACTTCGACCTCGGTCTTCTCGTCCGGCGCGAGGTCGGCGTAGCGCTGCTGCAGCTCGGCAGCGGCTGCGCTCGGCGCGAAGCCGTACGGGTAGGCATTGATGCCGAGGCGCTTCAGCGCCTCCAGCTTCTCGAGGCGCGACTGGCGGAACTGGTTCGCGGCCGCCGCTGCACGGTATTCAGCGACGACGTCGCGTGGCGGACGATGCCCAGACATGACGGACCGACCCTTTTAGCACAGCTTTAAGAGGCGCGACTTCTTGCATCGGCTGCCGGCCGGCGCAAGCCGGGGCGGTTCGGGAGGGTTCGGGATCTGGTATGTGAGCGGCGGGTTCGCTAGACTCCTGCGCCATGCCGTCCGAGCTCAGCATCATCGAGCAAACCTCTGTGAAGCCAGGGATAATGCTGGCGCGCGGGGTCAGCCGCGCGCTTAACCAGCTCGGCTGGGCGACGCTGACCGAGGTGACGCTGGCCAACGGCCGCCGCGCCGACGTGCTGGCCCTGGACAATGCCGGCGAGATCGTCATCGTCGAGGTGAAGAGCTGCCTCGAAGATTTTCGCAGCGACCGCAAATGGGGAGAATACCGGGAATTCTGCGACGCGCTCTATTTCGCCGTCCCGGAGGAATTTCCCGTCGAGCTGATTCCCGACGAATGCGGGCTCATGGCCGCCGATACGTTCTCTGCGGAGATCATTCGCCCGGCGCCGCTGATCCGCCTCGCGCCGGCCCGGCGAAAGGCGATGACTCTGAGATTCGCGCAGCTGGCCGCGCAGCGGCTCCTGCGATACGCGGACCCTGGCGCTCTCCTATGAGTTTGCTCGCATTTCCGATCGACCACATCGCGGCCGGCGTGACGCTGCTGGCCGGGCGCGCCGGTCCGGAAGCGCTGGCCGAAGCGCTGTCGGTGATCGAGAAGGCGCCGCCGCGGAGCTACACCACGCCATGGGGCAAGCGGATGTCGGTCCAGATGACCAGCTGCGGCCGGTATGGCTGGTATTCCGATTCGTCGGGCTATCGGTATACGGAGACCGACCTTGAACGGGGTGGTCGGTGGCCGCCGATGCCGCCCGCCCTTCGGCATCTGGCGGGCGAGGCCGCTGCGGCCGCCGGATTCGCGCGGTTCGAACCGGAGGCCTGTCTGATCAATGTCTATGGGCCGGGCGCGAAGATGGGTCTGCATCAGGACCGTGACGAGGCCGATTTCGGACAACCGGTAGTGTCCGTCTCGTTCGGTCGCGACGGCCGTTTTCGGCTAGGCGGACGCCGCCGCTCCGACCCGACGCGCACGCTGGTTCTCCACCATGGCGACGTGCTTGTCTTCGGTGGGCCGGCCCGCTTGATGTATCATGGTCTCGATCGGCTGGACGGCCCGACGCACCCGGTCGTCGGCGACCGCCGCATCAATCTGACCTTCCGTCGCGTCGAGGCAGTTCACTGAGATGACGCAACCCCAGCGATATTTGGTCCCCCGGTGACCCGCCGCACCCGGCTGGCGCGCGTCGTGGCGCCGATTATCGCCAGCGGGATGCTGCTTGCCGGCTGCTCGGGTTCCAGTGGTCGTGCGCCTGCCGATTCGGTGCTGGCCTGCAAATCGGAGCGCGCCGCGTTCGATGCCGCAGCCCAGAACCTCGGCGTGGTCTCGGCTCCGGTGGAAGCGGCCGCGCTCGCGGTTGCCAAGACGCCGCCCGGCGTCAAGCCGACAGACGATCTCGGCACGAAAGCGGAGCCGCTGCCGGCGGCGACCGACCAAGTGTCCGACACCTATCGTGCTCTGACCAGCTGTCGGGACGCGCGCTTGGCATTGACAACCCTCGCACCGAAGGAGCTGGCCGCCGAAAGCGCCGCTGCCGACGATGAGCTGGCGGCGGCACGCAAGGCGCTCGATCTCATGCGCACGTGCGAGGCGACGTTGCCGGCCGCCGTCGACCGGCTGATCGCCGATCTGCCGGCTTCCCGCCAGCGTGCGGCCCGAGCCGCCAACGCCATCCCGCCGTCGCAACCCTTCGTCGCGCTTGAGACGGCAACGATCCATGCAAAGCCCGATGCCGGCAGCGCCCGCATCGCCGATCTGCGCAAGGGAATGCGAGCCCAGGGTGCCGGCGGCGCTTTGGTTGCCGGATGGACCACGGTGCGCCTGAACGACGGCTCGATTGGATATGTCGAGAGCGCGGCCCTCGAGCCGGTATCGCCCAATCCGTCGGCAATGGGCCGCGTCAGGCCGTCCGAGACCGATGCGTCCGACCCTCTCGTTGCGTTGGCGGTCGAGGCGCGCCGGAGCTTCCCGCGGCGTGTCGCGATGTTCACGGCATTGATCGACGCGGAAGCCGATGCGGTGCAGCGGCGGCATACGGCGCCGCCGTCGGGCAACGCGACGCGAGGGTAGGGTTGGCGCTCCTGCGCAGGCGGCGGAAGCCGAAGGTCGACAAGGTTGGCAACGTCAGCCGGCTAGGCTTGGAGCGCCCCGGCTGGAACGACCTCTACCATGATCTCCTGACCATGTCGGTGCCGGCCCTGCTGGGCTTCGTCGCCGTGGCCTATCTCTCGGCGAACATGGTGTTCGCCGCGCTCTACGTGCTCGTGGGCGGGGTTGCGAATGCCCGGCCTGACTCGCTTGCCGACATGTTCTTTTTCAGCATCCAGACGATGGCGACCATCGGCTACGGGAATATGTACCCGGTATCGTTCGGCGCCAATCTCCTGGCGACCGCCGAGGTGGTGTTCGGGCTGCTGACGATCGCGCTCTTCACCGGCGTGATGTTCGCCCGGATTTCGCGGCCGACCGCGAAGGTCATGTTCAGCGAAGTGGCCGTCATCGCGCCGGTCAACGGCATCCCGACACTCGCATTTCGCGTGGCCAACCAGCGGCGCAACCGCATCGTGGAGGCTCAGGTCTCTGTGTCGGTGCTGCGGGAAGAGGTGACGCTGGAGGGGGCGTCGCTGCGGCGCTTCCATGATCTGTCCTTGCTGCGCTCACGCACGCCGATCTTCGCGCTGACCTGGACCGTGATGCATCCGATCGATGCCCAGAGCCCGCTCTACGGCCTCGACCACAAGGTGCTCGCAGAGGAGGATTGCGAGTTCATCTGCTCCCTGACGGGGCTCGACGACATCTCCGTGCAGACCGTCCATGTGCGGCACGTCTACGAGGCTTCGGACATCAGATGGGGGGCGCGCTTCGTCGATATCTTCCAGCAGGGCGAGAACGGCGAGTGGTCGATCGACTACGAGCGTTTCCATGACACCGAGGCCGTGCCGGTTGGACATCGTGGGCCAGTGCCCGTAAGACCGGGCGCGACATGAGCACCGGGACCGTCCCCCAGATCCGCACGCGGGCCGCTCTGCGCGATCTGATTCGCGTGTGGCGGCGCGACGGCCTCGGCATCGGACTGGTCCCTACGATGGGAGCGCTCCACGCCGGGCATCTGTCGCTGATCGAGCGCGCTCGATCGGCATCGGATCGTGTCGTCGTGAGCCTGTTCGTGAATCCCCGCCAGTTCGGGCCTGGCGAGGATTTTGCCGCCTATCCGCGCACCGAGGATGACGATCTGGCGAAGCTGGCAAGCGCGGGGGTCGATGCGGCATGGCTCCCATCGGTTGATGAGATGTATCCGGCCGGATTTGCCACCTCGATTACTGTCGGGGGCATCGCGGAGACGCTCGAAGGTGCTCACCGGCCAGGCCATTTCAACGGCGTGGCGACGGTGGTGGCGAAGCTGCTCCTGCAGGTCCTCCCCGACGCCGCCTATTTCGGCGAGAAGGACTACCAGCAGCTGCAGGTCGTGCGCCGCCTCGTCCGCGATCTCGACATCCCGGTCCGGATCGTCCCGGTCGAGACCGTGCGCGAGTCTGACGGGCTCGCGCTGTCCTCGCGCAACCGCTACCTCTCGCCCGACGAGCGGCGGAGAGCCGTTGCCTTCCCGGTCGCCCTGCGCCAAGTTGCCACACAGGCCGCCGCCCACCCCGAGGGTCCCTTCGAGCCGTTGCTCGAGACCGCGCGCCGGACGCTTGCGGAGGCCGGCTTCGGTCCGATCGACTATGTCGCGATCTGCGATACGGAAAGCCTCGCTCCGGTGTCGTCGCTGGCCGGTCCGTGCCGCGTTCTGGGGGCGGCCCGGATCGGGCGCACGCGACTGATCGACAACCTACCCGTTCTTAGGGCAGATTTACCATACGAGGGCAGTTGAACTCCGGATTTGACAGGGTCGTGGATTCGCGACTGGAAGGGGGGATCGGTAACGAAAATTGAACAGAATCGCCCGTACATCGGTGGGAGGACGTGGTCGGCGTATCCTTGTTCTCCACGTAAGGGATCGCATCGCGGTAGAATTGTACCGGTGCGCGGTTTGCGGTGGCCGGGCGCCTGCAGGTTCGTCAGCGCGGGGTAGAGAGTGATCGGACATTCGTCTGCGGTGCTGTCGGAAACCGACCTTGCCGCTCCATTTCGTCGTCTCAGCCGTTTTCGCGCGGCGGTTTTCGGTGCGGGTATCGCCTGCGGTCTTTTCGGCGTCCAATACCTGCTCGCGGTGAGCTACAGCGGCGCGCCGGCTGCGTGGACGCTCGCCCTGTCGGTGATCGCGCTGGCGGGCGGTGTCGCGTATCCCGCGTTCCTGCGCAGCCCGTCCGGCCGGTTCCTGGTCCTGCGCGTTATAGGCGGCGGAATGTTGGGCTGCCTGATGGCGCTCATCCATGCCGCGACGCTCGCCTCCCTGGCCGGTTGGCCCGGCTCCGAAGGGTGGACCGCCCTCATGCTCGGCGAAGCGACTCTCCTCGGCGCCGTGCTCGCCGGCTGCGGCGGCGCGCTCACCACACCGATCGGGATGGCGGCAGGCGGTGTCGCCTGCCTCGCGGGCCTTGCGCTCATGCACGGATTCGCCCGGCTGGCGCTCGGCGGCAATCCCGTGCCCGACGGGATTCTGTTTACTGTTGCGGGCATCGCGGGCGTGATGGTGACGCTGCTGATCGGTGCGCAGCTCGAGCTTTACGGGCTGCTGATCGGTCGGTCGCATCTCGATCGCTTCCGCATCCTTGCGGACGCGCTGCCGATCCCGGTGATGCTGACCACGGCGGACAGCGAGAAGCTGATCTTCACCAATGAGATCACGCGGCGCCAGCTGATCCGTGCCGACGGCACCGCAGGCTTGACCCAGGTCGAGGGCCTGTACGTGAACCCGGACGATCGCCAGCGCCTGATCGACACGCTGCACCGTGACGGCGCGGTGGAAGGCCATATGGTCGAGATGCGCCGGGCCGATGGCTCGACCTTCTGGGCGCTCGGCTCGGCGAGGGCGATCTCGTTCGATGGGCGGCCGGCCATCCTGTCGGGGTTCGTCGACATCACCGACCGCAAGCTCGCCGAGGAGGCGCTGCTCGCCAGCGAGGTCCGCTACGCGCTCATCTCGCGGGCCGCCAATGACGGCATCTGGGACTGGGACGTTCCCAGCGGCACGGTCTACTACTCCTCGCGCTGGCGGGAAATCGTCGGCGCCGAGCCGGGCCGCCGGCTCAACTCGCTCGACGACTGGTTCTCGCGGGTCCATCCCGACGACCTGCCGGCGCTCAAGGCGGCGATCGACGATCACCTGAACGGGGCGACGCCGCAGCTCGATATCGAATACCGGCTGCGCCATGGCGACGGCCGCATCTGCTGGATGCAGAGCCGCGGCATCGCGCTGCGCCGCAAGGACGGGGCGCCGATCCGGATGGCCGGCTCGCAGGCCGACATCACGCTGCGCAAGACCTATGAGATCAACCTGCGCAACGCCGCGTACGAGGACCGGCTGACGGGACTCAACAACCGGGCCTACTTCACCCACCTCGTCGATACGAGGATGAGCGAGGAATCGATCCGCAACACCGCGATCGTGCTCTTCAACATCGACCAGTTCCGCCGCGTGAACGACACGCTCGGGACCGCCTCGGGCGACGCGCTCCTCATCGCCTTCGCCCGCCGGCTGGCGAGCTGGGTCAAGCCGCAGGATGCGCTCTGCCGGCTCGGCGCGGACGAGTTCAGTGTATGGCTGACCGAGGTGGCGGATCACCGCGCCGCGACGCAGCTCGCGAACTCGATCCTCTCCGACCTCTCGCAGCCCTATACGCTCGGCGACGCGCAGGTCCCGGTCACGATCTCGGCCGGTCTGGCGACCGCCTCCATCGGCGGCGCGCGGTCCGGCTCGGACATGCTGCACAACGCCAGGCTCGCGCTCGACCGGTCGAAGCAGCTGGGCGAGGGAAGCTGCTCGCTGTTCGACGAGCAGCTGCTCGCCGAGACCAAGCTGCGCCAGCGGCTGTCGCGCGAACTGGCGAATGCCGGACGGCTCAACCAAATCTATCTCGAGTACCAGCCGGTTGTGGCGCTCAGCGGGAACGGCCAGGACCGCGTGGCCGGGTTCGAGGCGCTGATGCGCTGGCGCCATCCGGAACTCGGCCTCATCCCCCCGGCGCAGTTCGTGCCGCTGGCCGAGGAGGCCGGGCTCATCGGCTCGCTCGGCATGCTCGCGATCGAGCACGCGGCCCGCGAGATCGCGCAATGGACGGAGGCGGGGCTGGCCAACGAGAGCTTCTCGGTGGCCGTCAACCTCTCGGCGCGCCAGATCTCCGATCCGACGGGTGTCCAGCGGCTCTACGCGCTGCTCGATCGGCTGACGCTGCCCGTCGGCCGGCTCAAGCTCGAGATCACCGAGAGCGTCCTGATGAACGATCCGGACGAAATGGCCGAGACGTTCCGGGGGCTTAGGAACCGCGGCGTGGAGCTGTCGCTCGACGATTTCGGCACGGGCTATTCGTCGCTGTCCTACCTGCACCGATTCCCGTTGAACGTGCTGAAGGTCGACCAGTCCTTCGTGACGCGGATGTTGCGGTCACCGGAAGCACTGCGCCTGGTGCGCTCGATCATCGAGCTCGGCCATGACCTGGGGCTGGCCGTCGTGGCCGAGGGCGTGGAAGCGGCGGACGAGGTCGAGTGCCTGCGTGGGCTCGGCTGCGATTACGGCCAGGGCTACTTCTTCTCGCCGCCCGTTCCGGCAAGCCAGGCCGAGAAGCTGTTGCGGACAGGCCTCATCCAGCCGAGGCCTTAGCCGCCCGCGAGGGATGGTCCTTCGTCGTGGCGCGGCGCGGCCCATGGCGCCCGTCCCACGGCTGCAGCTCACCTGACGGCGGCGGTATCTCGGGATCGAGCGCCAGGGCCAGAACCCGGGCCGGAACTTCGCGCGGCATGATGATCCCGTACCCGGCGGCCGGCGTGAAGCCGAACCGGCCATAGTAGCTCATGTCGCCGACCAGCACGGCCAGGCTCAGGCCGATCGCGCGGCCGCGGTGGAGCACCTCGCCGATCAGCTGCCCGCCCAGCCCGGTGCCTTGCCGCGCGCGTGCCACCGCGACCGGGCCGACCAGCAATGCCGGACCCTCGTGCGTACCGACGGCGATCGGCCAGCCGCGGATCGTGCCGACCAGTGCATCGCCGTCGCGCGCGGCCAGGCACAGGCCCTCGATCCGCTCGACGCCGCGCCTGAACGTGTAGGAGATCTTCCGATGCCGGTCCGCGCCGAAGGCTTCGTCGAGCAAGTACTCGATCGCGGCAGCGTCGCCGGGCTGCTCCGGTCTGATGTCGATCATGGGAAAGGTTCCGAAAGGGCGGGAGAACCGCCGGCGGATCGCGACCTAGCCCTGTCCTTGCAAGGCGCGCGAATCGTGCCGACCACTGAACGACGCGAAGCGTCGCAAGTCGGGTCGTCGTCGCAGGGTCACAGCGCGCATATGGCGCCCCAGGTCATTTCGGCGGGCGCACCATGCGAGGCAGGCCGCTTGGCGTCAAGCGACATCGCCCGCTACAGGCGCTTGCCGCATCGCCGACGGCCCGGGTTGTTGGCTGCGCTGGAATGGTCTAGGGTTAGCGCCCTCGCCTTGGTCGGTTGCTATATCGGGGGGATCACGTGTTGAAGCGGGCAGTATGCGGCCTTGGGGCCGCGGTGATCGGGTTGTCGCCGGTGCTGGCGAGCGCCAGTTGCTTCACCGAGTCGGAATGGCGCGCCGCCCATGTCCGCATCCTGCAGACGGAGCTCCAAGTCGCGGCCCTCGAATGCGCGAACGTGGCCGGTGCGAGCTACAACGACCAGTACACGGCCTTCGTCGCCCGCTTTCAGGAGCGGCTCAAGGCGAACGCCACGATCCTCAAGGCGCATTTCCAGCGCAGCTATGGCGGCGATTGGGGCCGCCAGCTGGACATTTACGTGACGAAGGTGGCCAACGACGCGTCCGACCGCAGCATGCAGGACATGAAGTTCTGCGCCAATTCGGCGAGCGTGTTCCAGCAGGCGCTGGCGATCGAGATCCCGCAGTTCGAGCAGGCCGCGCTCGATCACGTGACCGACCACTCCGAGGTCGGGGACGAATGCCCCGCCAAACCCGCAGTGCAGGCTGCATCCAAACCGGCGCCCAAGCCGGCGGCGGCGGCAAAGCCCGCGACCGGCAACAACGGCTGATCCGCAGAGGCGGCACCCGGCGGGACAACCTGTCCCGCCTTCCCCTGTCGCTACTGAACGACGATCTCGATCGGCCGGGACGAATCGAGTTCCGGCACAGCTGCGTGGCGCACGAGAATATCGTTCTCGGGAATGCCGCTCGCGATCAGCAACGCCCGCACCGCCTCGATGCGCCGCTCCGTCAGATCGTGCTTGTCGGCGACCGTGCCGACGGTATCGGACGGGCCCAGAACCGCAATCCGGGTCGACTGTCCCGCCTTCGCACTCTCGGCCGCTTCGCGGACAGTCGCGGCCGCAGCGACCGCAAGATCGGCCTTGTCCAGATCGAACACCACCTCGAAGCCGTGCCGGCTGTCGGCGGGCGCCGCAGCGGCGGGCACGGGCAGTGCGGCCGCCGCGGCAACGGTCGGCGCCGGCGCTGCCGTGCCGGGGCGCACGTTGTCCCGCGCGCCCCAGTCGTAGCGGAGCGTCAGCAACAGGCTGTGGCCACCGGGGTTGTAGTGCGGGAAGGGCAGCGAGGCGCCCGTCAGGTCCGCCGTCCCGAGGAACCGATACTCGGCGCCGAGACGGAGCTCCGGCAGCAGCGTAATGTCAGTGCCTGCGAGAAACTGATAGGCGAGAAGATCGCCTGCAGGGCCGAAACCCAACCGCGTGTTGTCGAGCCCGACGCCGGCCCCGACATGGGCGCCCAGGCTCGTGTCGGGAATGGTGAAATCATAGATCACGTTGCCCAGCAGGCTGAGCTGGGACGGCGTCGTCGCCTGGTGCCCGACCGAACGGGTCAGATCGCCGCCATCCACAAAATCGCTGCGTAGTTCGGATCGAATGCCGCCACCCCAGTCGACGTCGAAGGCCAGGCTGCGCGACGGCGAGAGGCCCAGAGCGGTCGAAGGCGATGCATTGGGCGCACCGGAAGTGACGGCCAGCGGATCGCTGCCGCCGACCGGACGGCTCAGGAATCCGTCGCTCATATCCAGCCGCAGGGCCGAAGAATCGAGACCGTCGGCAAAGGCTGAAGCCGATACCGTGGAGAGTGCCACCGCCACTAACGGTACGAGGCGATTGAACCCCGCCATCT
>DATGFU010000413.1:0-3187 GCA_035308865.1 Allostellaceae bacterium
GATTTCGATGCTTGGTTCGCAAGCGCATCAAGAAGAAGCGACGTCGCCGCCGCGCCAGCACCCCTTGGGCCTGCGCTGGTCGGCAAGGCGACGGGAAATGCCGTACATCATTGGCTGCTCGGGGGACTTCGAGAATGTCCACGAACTATGCGCGACGCTCCGGAAACCTAGCGATCCTGGCCTCGCTGTTGGCTGTTCCGCTTCTCTTGTCGGCGAGCAGCGCGACCTTCGCCCAGGACGCGGGACCGCCCCAAGCCGCGGCTGGTCCGAGCAACTGCGGCCAGCGCGGCGGGGGCGGCGGGCTGGAGGAGGTCTGCGTCACGGCGAACCGGCAGGGTGTGGAGAACATCCAGCAGGTGCCGATGGCGATCACCGCCATTCAGCCGGAGAGCATCGAAAATCTCGGCCTGACCGGGCTGCAGGACTACACCCGCCTCGTGCCGTCGGTGTCGATGCAGATCGGCGCGCCCGGGCTCAACCGGATCGACATCCGCGGGATCACGACAGGCAGCTTCGACACGACCAACGTGCAGGACCGCTCGCTGGTTGCGATCTATTACGACGATACGCCCATCTCGCTGCAGTCCTCGAACCCGGACCTCAAGGTCTTCGACCTCCAGGACGTCGAGGTGCTGCGCGGGCCCCAAGGCACGCTCTACGGTGCCGGCGCCATGGCGGGCACGATCCGGCTGATCACCACCAAGCCCGACCTCAACCATTTCGACGGTTCGGTCGAGACCACCCTGTCGGGCACCACGGAGGGCAGCGGCGGCTTCAATTACAGCCTGCGCGGCATGCTCAACATCCCGCTCGTCGACGACATGATCGCGCTGCGCCTCGTCGCCTATCGCGGCTCCGATTCGGGCTGGATCACCAATGTCGGGCTGCACGAATCCGGCGCCAACTGGTACACGACCGACCAGGGCCGCGCCGCGCTGCGCATCCGCGCCTCGGACGCGCTCACGATCGATGCGAGCTTCACCTTCGAGGGCATGCATACCGGCGGGCTCAACGATGCCTATGACGGGCTCCCGCCCTACAGCTTCACCTCGCTGGAGAACGAGGGCGATTCCGACAACTTCAAGCTCGCCAACGTCACCGCGACCTACGATCTCGGCTGGGCGACCGCGAGCTCGTCGACCTCCTATCTCGACCGGCATTTCCACGACATCTATGGCGACGAGTATGGGCCGACCGTCTTCCTCGGGCCGTTCTCGCTCGGCTACGGCCCGACGCCCGGCTGGAACTTCACCTGGGACGCGCTGCGCGACGTGATCGAGGAGGCGCGGCTGGTCTCCAACAAGTACGACGACCTGCCGCTCAAATGGACCGCCGGCGTGTTCTACGAGCACACCTGGCGGAACAACCTGCAGGATCAGCCCTATCTCAATCTCGATCCCGAGATGTCCGTCGTCGCGCACACCTTCTATGGCGTGCCGCAGAGTTTCCAATACAATTCGACTCTCGACGGCGCCTTCGGGCCCAACGATGATTTCTCCGGTTTCCAGAACATCTCGGAGCACCAGATTGCCGTTTATGGCGAGGCGACCTACACGCTGTGGGATCGGCTCGACCTGACGGCCGGGCTGCGCTACTTCGACTGGGCGCAGAATTTCAACCTGTTCTTCGGGGGTGCCTTCGGCTGCTCACCTTGCGCCTTCACCACGGGCGCGGCGGGCGTGCCGCTGACCCAGACGGGCGATGCCGGCGCCAAGGGCATCGATCCGCGGTTCGCCATCACCTTCCACATCGACGACGACAAGCTTGTCTATTTCGAGGCCAGCAAGGGATTCCGCTACGGCGGTGTCAATCAGCCGATCCCGCTGTCGATCTGCCTGCCCTACCTGCAGCAGCTGGGCCTGTCCTCAGGCCCGATCTCGTTCGGCCCGGACAAGCTGTGGAACTACGAGGTCGGCGAGAAGAGCAGCTTCTTCGACCATCACCTGACCCTCAACGTCACCGGGTTCCTGATCGAGTGGCAGGACGTGCAGACCGAGCAGTCTCTGCCCTGCGCGTACTATTTCGTCGAGAACAAGGGCAGCATCCAAAGCCGCGGCATCGAGGTCGAGACCTCGGCCAAGCTGGCGGAGGGCCTCACCGTCTCGGGCAACGTCTCCTATACCAACGCCGTGGCGGACGGCAGCCTGGTCAATATCGGCGCGCTGAATGGCGATCCGGCGCCGTATTTCCCGCGCTGGATTGCCAGCGTGACCGCCGAGTACGTCGTGCCGGTCGACGAGAACAATCTCGAGTTCCAGGCCAATTTCAGCTACAAGTCGCAGGCCTATAGCGGCTTCAATTCGTCGAGCTTCGGCTATGCCGAGCTGCCGTCGAACACGCAGCTCAATCTCTCGATCAACTACATCATGCCGACCTGGGAGGTCGGCCTGTTCGCCGACAACGTGACCGACGGCTACAAGATCCAGGCCTATGGCGCTAATTACTACGGGCCGGGCGGGCTGTTCGGGGTCGACCTCACGCCGGGGCGGCCGGAGACGCTGGCGCGGCCCCGGACGATCGGCCTGCGGGCCAAGTTGAATTTCGGCGGCGCTAGCGAGCCGGCCGTCGTCGAGCCGCCGCCCACGCCGCCACTGCCACCTCCGCCGCCGGCCCCTGCGGTCGAGGCGAAGCGCTCCTTCCAGGTGTTCTTCGATTTCGACAAGTCGAACATCACCCAGGCTGCGGCAAGCGTGATCCAGGCCGCTGCCGATGCGGTGAAGGCCGGAAACGTCGTGCAGATCACGGTCACCGGCCACACCGACACGGTGGGCACGGCGGCCTACAACCAGGGTCTCTCGGAGCGGCGCGCCGCCTCGGTCAAGGCGCAGCTGGTGACCGACGGCGTTTCTGCCGGCGAGATCGCCACGGTCGGCGTCGGCAAGAACGGGCTGCTCGTTCCGACGGCGGACGGCGTGCGCGAGCCGCAGAACCGCCGCGCCGAAATCGTGCTGCAGTAGGCCCGAGATGACAACGTCGAGACGCGACTTCCTCGTGCAGTCGGCGGCGGCGGCCGGCGTTCTGACCGGCCCGCGCGCCTGGGCGGAGGCTGCCGGATGGTCGCTTCCCGAGAAGAAGCCGTTCAAGGCGATCGACAACGGCTGGATCCCGCTCAAGGACGGGACGCGTCTCAACGTCCGGCTGTGGCTGCCGGACGGCGTGCCGGCCCGCAAGGTACCGGCAGTCTGGG
>DATGFU010000414.1:0-14934 GCA_035308865.1 Allostellaceae bacterium
TGGCGTGATCGCGATGCTCTCGCAGTTCGCGGCGACGCAGCACTGCAGCATCAATCACCTGATCGAGGTCGACGGCGATGCCGCGACCTGTTCCTGCTACACCTACGCCACGCATTATCTCGAGGATGGCCTGTCCGACCCCTGGAACATCGTCGGTGCCCGATACGACTTCACCGCGCGGCGGCTGCCGCAGGGCTGGCGGATCGTCAGCCTGAAGTGGACGCGGCTGTTCGACCAGGGCAATGCCGGGGTCTGGCCGGAAGTGGCACGCCGTCTCGCGGCGCAATCGGACAGTTGAGGATCATCCGATGATGGGTCTTTTCACGCCTTTGTCGCTGCCGTCGCTGACGCTGCCCAACCGGATTCTCATGGCGCCGATGACCCGCGGCCGCGCCCGGCCGGACGATCACGTGCCGACGCCGGAGATGGCGACGTACTACTCGATGCGGGCAGATGGCGGGCTGCTGATGACGGAGGCGGCCTGCGTTTCGCCGCGAGCGCGTGGCTGGAACGGCGCTCCGCATATCTACAGCGCCGAGCATGTCGAGGGCTGGATACCGGTCACGGACGCCGTCCATGCGGCCGGTGGGCGAATCTATCTCCAGCTATGGTTCGTCGGCCGGGTCTCGCACCCGGATTTCCTCGACGGCGGCTTGCCCTGGGGACCATCGGCGATCGCGCCCGACCATCACGTCTACAACCCGGCCAGCGAGCGCAAGGATTGCGTGACCCCGCACGAGATGACGTTGGAGGACATCGCCACGGCGATCGCCGATTTCCGCCACGGCGCCAGACTGGCGATGGCGGCCGGCTTCGACGGCGTCCAGCTCCACACGGCGAACGGCTACCTGCCCGACCAGTTTCTGCGCGACCGGGCGAACCGGCGGACGGACGGCTATGGCGGCACCATCCGGAACCGCATCCGCTTCCTGCGCGAGCTCGTCGAGGCGGTCTGCAGCGAGATCGGCGGCGGCAGGGTCGCCGTGCGCCTGTCGCCGCGCAACACCTACAACGACATCGACGACAGCGACCCCTGGGCGTTGTTCGGTGCGACCGCCGAGGCGATGAACGATTACAGCCTGTCCTTCATCGAGGTGATGGAAGGCCTGCCCGGCCATTTCCTGCACAAGCCGGGCGCTCCGGTGCTGCCGGTGATGCGCGACGCCTTCAAGGGCGTGATGGTCGCCAATGGCGGCTACGACCGCGATACAGCAGACGCGGCGATCCGCAGCGGCGGCGTCGACGCCGTGGCCTTCGGCATCCCCTATCTGGCCAATCCGGACCTGGTCCAGCGCTTCCGCGTCGGCGCCCCGCTGAACGGTGCCGACGCCGATACGTTCTACTCGCCGGGCGAGCCAGGTTATCTCGACTACCCGACGCTCGCCGACGGCGCGCCCAAGGGCGAGTACAAGGCGTTGACCCTCGACGAGGCGCGGGTGCACTGAGCGTCAGGGCGGCGGTTCGGCCGCCAGCAGGCCGCGGAGCGCGAAGTCGTAAAGGTGCCTCGCGTAGCCCCGCTTCAGGGCGTCGCCGACCGCGGTCATGCCGAAGGCGTATCGGAGCGTGCTGCGCGCCCGGACAGGTTATCGCAGGCGCCGGCGACATGCATGTAGAAGAACATCGGGTCGATCGGGCGAAACACGCCGGCGGCGACGCCCTGGTCGATGATGCGCTTCTGCACCTCGACCATCGGCGTGATCACCTCATCGGCCAGGATCGGCCCGTAGAGGTCGCCCTCGACCGACAGCAGGTAGTTCAGCGGGCTGTTGATATAGGGATGGCGGTAATACGTGTTGATGATGCCGCCGATGTGGAGCCGCAACTTCTCCTTCGGCTGCAGCGGCAGGTCGACCAGATCGTTCATCTGCCCGATCGATCCCCCGACGACGCGGCGGACGAGCGCCAGGAGCATGTCGGACTTGTTGCCGAAATAGTATCGGATGAGCGGGGCATTGACCCCGGACTTGCGGGAAATGTCGGTGAAGGAGATGTGGACGGTGTCGCGTTCCAACATCACCTCCCAGCGGCCGCGAGCAGCTGCTCGCGGGTATCGAGGCCGGTCGCCCCGGCGATGGCGGCGGCGCTTCTCAAGGCATCGCTCCCGCTGCCGCCGGGCGCCGGTCACGCCGGTCAGAGATCATGGAGCCGGCTCTCGTCGTTGCGGTAAGGGTGCCGCCGCCAGACCGGCGCAAAGTCCCTCGCCGACCGGTTCCGACAGTGCGTTACGGGCGGTGTGTTTATGATGATCATGGCCACTCCAGTCTCGACGGACAAATCCGTGACCTGATTCAACGCTGTCGTCTTCTTGCCCCCCTCTTGGCACGCCGGCCTACACTGACGATTAATTAATTGATCCAACTAATTTCCTGCCCGACTTCGTCCCGAGGGGCGGCATCAGGTCGGAGGGCATAAGCCAATCAGCTTATTCGATTGATTGTGGTATGGCGAGGATCTATCCTCGCCTGCTAACCCGTGTCGCCGGAGTCATCGTCATGAGCGCGTCCGAGGCCTATATCGTCGAAGCCCTGCGTACGGCCGGAGGCCGCCGCGGCGGCAGGCTTGCCGGCTGGCATCCCGCCGATCTCGCCGGCGAGATCCTGAACGCCCTGGTCGACCGCGCGGGGATCGATCCGGCCGCGGTCGAGGATGTCGTCATGGGCTGCGTCAGCCAGGTCGGCGAGCAGTCGTCGCATGTCGGCCGCAACGCCGTGCTCGCCTCGAAACTGCCGCAAAGCGTGCCGGCCGTGACCATCGACCGGCAATGCGGCTCGTCGCAGCAGGCGATCCATTTCGCGGCGCAGGCAGTGATGTCGGGGAGCCAGGACGTGGTCATCGCCGCCGGCGTCGAGAGCATGACCCGGGTCCCGATGTTCAGCCCCAGCGCGCTCGCGGCCAAGGCCGGGGTCGGCGTCGGCCCGTGGAGCGAGCGGATCAGGCAGCGTTTCGGGGTCAATGAGTTCAGCCAGTTCACCGGCGCCCAGATGATCGCGGACAAATACGGGTTCAGTCGCGGCGAGCTCGATGCCTACGCGCTCGAAAGCCACCGGCGCGCCGCCGCGGCCACGGAGTCCGGCGCCTTCGAGCGGGAGATCCTACCGATCGCCGTTGCGACGCCGGAGGGCAGGTCGGTGCATCGCGCTGACGAGGGCATCCGCTTCGACGCCTCGATGGAGTCGATCGGCGCGGTCAGGTTGTTGCAGGAGGGTGGCAGCATCAGCGCCGCCAACGCCAGCCAGATCTGCGACGGCGCCTCGGGCGTGCTGGTGGTGAGCGAGCGAGGATTGAAGGCGCATGGGCTCGAGCCGCTCGCGCGCATCCGCAACCTCACCGTGACCGCCGGCGATCCGGTGATCATGCTGGAGGAGCCGATCCCGGCGACGCGCCGCGCGTTGCAGCGGGCCGGCCTCAGGATCGGCGACATCGATCTCTACGAGGTGAACGAAGCGTTCGCGCCGGTGCCGCTCGCCTGGCTGAAGGCGATCGGTGCTGACCCGGCCCGGCTCAACGTCAATGGCGGGGCCATCGCCCTCGGCCATCCGCTGGGCGCCACCGGCGCCAAGCTGATGGCGACCCTCGTCCATGCGCTGAGGGCGCGTGGGCTACGCTACGGCCTGCAGACGATGTGCGAGGGCGGCGGCATCGCCAACGTCACCATCGTCGAAGCGCTGTGACGAGGGAGGCATCATGAAGCTCGGCTCCGACATTGCCGCGGTGGTCACAGGCGGCGCCTCGGGCCTGGGGGCGGCCACGGCGCGCGCCCTGGCGGCGAAGGGCGTCAGGATCGGCATCTTCGATGTCGACGCCGCCAAAGGTCAGGCGCTCGCGGACGAACTCGGCGGCGCCTTCGCCAGGGTCGATGTCACGTCCGACGAGCAGGTGGAAGCGGGCTTCGCGCGGCTGCGCGGGCTCAACGGCCAGGAGCGGATCCTGATCAACTGCGCGGGCATCGCCGACGCGATCAAGACCGCCGGCCGCGACCGCAAGACCGGCGAGATCAGGATGCACCCGATGGGCCGGTTCATCCGCGTGATCGAAGTCAATCTGATCGGCGCCTTCCGCTGCATCGCGCACTCGTCCGCCGGCATGATGACCTTGCCCACGCGGGATGACGGCGAGCGCGGCGCCATCGTCAACACCGCCTCGATCGCCGCCGAGGACGGCCAGATGGGCCAGGTCGCCTATTCGGCCTCGAAGGGCGGCATCGTCGGCATGACCTTGCCGATCGCGCGCGATTTCAACGCCGAAGGCATCAGGGTGAACACGATCCTGCCGGGCATCTTCGAGACGCCGCTGATGCTGGCGGCCCCGGCCAATGTGCTGGAGGCGCTGGCGGCCTCGGTCCCGTTCCCCAAGCGGCTCGGGAAGCCGGAAGAATACGCACACCTCGCGGTGGCGATGATTGAAAACGCCTACCTCAACGGCGAGGACGTGCGCCTCGATGGGGCCATTCGGATGGGCCTGCGGTGAGGATAGGACCACGCCTCGAAAATTAATGTTGATACTTGTCACAAAAATCCCTAGACGGCGGGCCACCGGGAGGTGGCGGCGTGACCGAGCATGCAACGGATGGAACAGGATCGGACGGGAGCGACGGCGGCTTCGTCGATTCCGAAGAGCACCGGCTGATCCGGGAGTCGCTCCGGAAGCTTCTGGCGGGCTTCGACGATGCCTACTGGGGACGGTGCGATGCCGCCCATGAATTTCCCTGGGCGTTCTACACGGCGATCGCCGCGGCAGGATGGATCGGCATCGCCATCCCGGAGGAGTACGGGGGCGCCGGCAAGGGCATGTCGGAAGCCGCGATCGTGATGGAGGAAATCGCTGCCTCCGGCGCCGCGATGAACGGGGCGAGCGCGATCCACCTGTCCGTTTTCGGCATGCACCCGCTGGTTCGCCATGGCAGTTCCGACCAGCGCCGCAAGTATCTGCCGCGTGTCGCCAGCGGCGATCTGCATGTTTCCTTCGGGGTGACCGAGCCTGATGCCGGCACCGATACGACCCGCATCACGACTTTCGCGCGGCGCGAGGGCGACCACTACATTGTGCGTGGCCGCAAGGTCTGGACGACCAAGGCCACGATTTCGGAGCGCGTGCTTCTGCTTGTCCGCACCACGCCCCTGGCGGACTGCGCGAAGAAGACCGACGGCATGACCCTGCTGCTGGCCGAGCTGCAACGCCCCGAGGTGACGATCTCGCCGATCGACAAATGCGGACGCAATGCCGTTTCCTCCTGCGAGGTGGTCTATGACGACCTGCCGGTGACGGTGGCGGATCGCATCGGCGAGGAGGGCAAGGGCTTCCGCTATCTGCTGGACGGCCTGAATGCCGAACGCATCCTGATTGCGTCGGAGGCGATCGGCATCGGCCGCGCCGCGCTCGCCCGCGCCGTCCGCTATGCCAACGAGCGCGTGGTGTTCGGCCGGCCGATCGGCCGGAATCAAGGGGTGGCGTTTCCCCTGGCGGAAGCGAGGACGCGACTGGAGGCGGCCGCACTGGTGGTCCGTAAGGCGGCCTGGCTGATGGATCGGGGCCTGCCTTGCGGCGACGAGGCGAATATGGGCAAGTGGCTGGCTGCGGACGCCGCCTTCCAGGCCGCCGACCAGGCAATGCAGACCCATGGCGGCTTCGGTTATGCCCGCGAATACCATGTCGAGCGCTACTGGCGGGAGGCGCGGCTGATGCGGCTGGCCCCGATCAGCCAGGAGATGATCATGACCTATATCAGCGAGCATGTGCTCGGGCTGCCCCGGTCCTACTAGCCGGCGATCGGCTGACCCGTCGCCAGACCCGAGGACCGAAACGGCGCGAACATTGGAATGCAGTAGCGGCGGATACATGGATCGCGAAGTTCCGGGAATTAATCGACCCAAAGCTATATAATTCATTCTTGTGCGGTGTGGTTGGCAGCGATAAGGTGCTGCTTGGCGCTCCGCAAGAGGGCTCCAGGAAGGCGAGGAAGGGGACCGCGTGACCAGCACGAGCGAGGCGGCGCAGCAGCCATGACGGCCCTTCCCGAACCGTTTTCCGAATTGTCCGGCTTCGTCGAGAAATGGGACCTGCCCGGGACCAACGAGCGCTACGCCTGCCGGCTGTCGAGCAGCATTCGCGAGCTGGAGGATTTCCACGGCGCGTTGCGGGCGCGGCTGCCCGAGATCAAGGCCTATCTCGATGGCAAGCCCTTTGCCGACTACACGGAGGACGACCGGCGGCTCGCCCGGCTGGTGTTCGCCTGGGTCCCGGTGGCCGAGGCCGTGGAGGTCTTCAAGCAGCCGCGGGTGCCGGATTCCAAGATGTACTGGGACGTCAAGTTCGAGCCCGAAGTCTGACGGCCGGCCGAAATCGCAGAGGAGATCGCGCCATGATTTCGCTTCCCAAGCGCGCCGACGAGCGTTGGACCGACCGGCTCGGCATGGGCCACGGGCCGATCAGCCTGGAAGACACGATCTCGCCCGAATTCTTCGAACTGGAGAAGGAGGCAGTGTTCCGCCGGAGTTGGCTGTTCATCGGCCGCGTCCAGCAGGTCCCCCGCCCGGGCGATTACTTCACCAAGGAGATCGAGGTGCTCAAGGCCTCGCTCCTGGTCGTGCGCGACAAGGAAATGGGCGTCCGCGTCTATCACAATGTCTGCCCGCATCGCGGCAACAAGCTGGTCTGGGACACCCATGCCGAGACCGAGCAGGCCGGCCGCTGCACGATGTTCGTCTGCAAGTTCCACGGCCTGGGATTCGGCACCAATGGCGACGTGGCGAAGCTGACCGACCCCAAGGCGTGGCTCGACAACCAGGGCAAGGCGCTGCACTTGGCGGAGGTGCGGTTCGAGCTCTGGCACGGCTTCATCTTCGTCAATCTGGAACGCGGCGGCCCCAGCCGGACGCTGCGCGAGTTCCTGGGCGAGCATTTCTGGAGCGGGTTCGACGGCTTCGCTTTCGAGGATATGACGGAGCGGTTCTCCGCCCGAGCCAACGCCAAGGCCAATTGGAAAACTATGATCGACGGCTTCGGCGAGGTCTATCACGCGGCGACCACCCACGCGCTGCCATTTCCGGCGGCGGCGGAGATGGTCAGTGCCGGCGCCAGCTTCACCGGGGATTACTACGGCACCCACGGCCAGCACCGGCAATACGTAATGGCCGGATATCCCAGCGACTTCTACCAGTTCGACTATGAGCGAATCACCCAGGCCTTCGGCACCGGCCCCCGCCATCCATTCGCCAAGGACTACATGAATCTGCCGGACGGCGCCAACCCCACCCAGGTGAAGAACTGGGGCACCAGCTCCAACATGTTCTTCCCGAACTTCTATCTGCAGCTCTACGCGCCCGGCTGGATCGTGACCTACGCGATGTGGCCGCTCGCCTACAACCGGATGCGGTTCGAGATCGAGATGTGGATGCCGCCGTCGCGCAACTTCTCCGAGATGCTGTCGCACAAATCCGGAATCAGCATGTTCCTCGAGGCGGCGCTCCAGGATTTCAGCCTGCTGGAAGCCCAGCAAGCCGGGCTGGAGACGCGGGCCTTCGACACCTATCCGCTGACCGACGAGGAAGTCTGTGTCCGGCATTTTCATCAGGAAATCTATGCCGCCGTAGACAAGTACAAACAGGAAGTGGCGCACAGCTGAGGATTCCAGGCAAGATGCCGCTCGATCATTATGTGACGCTCGGTCGGTCTGGGCTCCGGGTCAGCCCGATGTGCCTTGGCGCCATGACCTTCGGGGCAGGCGACGCGTGGGGCGTCAGGGACGCCGCCGAAGCCGACGCGCTGATGGACCTCTATGCCGAGCGCGGCGGCAATTTCATCGACACTGCCAACATCTACGGCGGCGGCCGATCGGAAGAGATGGTCGGCGCCTGGCTCGGCAAGTCGCCCGGCCGGCGGCGGCGGACCGTGCTGGCCACCAAGTTCTCCAGCAACTTCTTCCCCGGCGACCCCAATGGCGGCGGCGCCGGACGCAAATCCATCGTCGCCGCCTGCGAGGATTCGCTTCGTCGTCTCAAGACCGAGGTCATCGACCTCTACTGGCTGCATTGGGAGGATCCGCATACGCCGATCGAGGAGACGATGCGGGCGCTCGACGATCTCGTGCGGGCGGGCATGGTGGTGCATGTGGGTTTCTCCGACATCTCGCCCTGGAAGGTCGCCCAGGCGCAGATGGTGGCGCGGTACGAGAGCCTGACGCCGGTGATCGCGCTGCAGATCGAGTATTCGCTGCTGGAACGGACGATCGAAGCGGAGTTCCCGCCGCTCGCGGCCGAGATGGGGATGTCGATCGTGCCGTGGTCGCCGCTCAAGTCCGGGGTGCTGAGCGGCAAGTACCGGCGCGGCGTCCCGGTCGAAAGCGGCCGGCAATGGATCGCCGGAGGAACGCTGCCCGATCGGCACTACGACGTGATCGAGGCGGCGGCCGCCGTGGCCGAACGGCACGGCGTGCTGCCGGCGCAGGTGGCGCTTGCCTGGGTCGGCGCGAAGCCGGGCGTCGCGTCGCCGATCATCGGGGCGCGGCGACTGTCGCAGCTCGAGGAGAATCTGGGAGCGCTCGACCTGAAGCTCACGGCTGAAGACATGGCGGCGCTGGATCTCGTATCGGCGCCGATCCTCGGATTCCCCGCCAGCATCTTCCCGGTGAACCGGATGCTCGCCTATGGCGGGCTGACCATCAACGGCGAGAGCTATCCGGCTCTCCAGCTCAGTTAGGCGACACGAGCGCGGTCCGGCAGCGGGTCATGCGTGAGGATTCGGACGATGAACGGACAGAACCATGACCCGTTGACTGCCAATGTCGAGGAGCCGCTTGTCGTCGTCGACGAGAACGCGGTCGCCTGGGCCGACGAGGCGGACGTCGTCGTCGTCGGGTTCGGCGGCGCGGGCGTCGTGGCCGCCCTGCAAATTCGCGAATATGGCGGCAGTGTCATCGCGCTCGACCGTTTCGCCGGCGGCGGCGCCACCGAGAAGAGCGGCGGCGTCGTCTATGCCGGCGGCACGCGGTTCCAGAAGGCCGCCGGCTACGACGACACCGCCGACGAGATGTTCAAGTATCTCAAACACGAAGGCACCCCGGTCCGCGACGAGACGCTGCGCCGCTTCTGCGACGAAAGCAGCGCCAGCATGGAGTGGCTGGGCGGCTTCGGCGTCGAGTTCGGCTCGACCGCTTTCGAGGAACGCATCGCCTATCCGCCCGACGGATATTTTCTCTACTACACCGGCATGGAGAAGTTCCGCGACCATGCGGCAAGGCCGTCGCCGCGCGGACACCGTACCGTCGGCAAGGGGCCGACCGGGCGGTTCTATTTTCCGCCGCTGCGCGAGGCCGCGTCGAAGGCCGGGGTGAGGTTCGTCCCGCACGCGCCGGTGCGCCGCCTGGTGATGACCGGGGATGGCCGCGTGCTCGGCGTCGAGATCCAGGAAATCCCCGCCGACCAGCAGGCGAAGCACCTCGAGATCTTCAAGAAGGTCGATCCCTACAAGATCCAGAACGGCGGCCCGGCCGAGGAAGCGATTGCGGAATGCGCGGCCTTCGAGCGCGGCATGCCGCAGATCCGCAAGCTGATCCGGGGGCGGCGCGGCGTGATCCTGTCCGCCGGCGGCTACAACTATAATCTGAAGCTGTTCGGCCGGTACCGGCCGATCCTGCCGCGGGTCTACAAGAACATCGTTCGCGGCGGATCGATGGGCTGCGACGGCAGCGGCATCGAGCTCGGCGTCACCGGTGGGGGCGGGCTCAGCCACATGGACCGGCTGTTCATTACCAAGGCGATCTCGCCGCCCAATGCCTTCGTCCACGGCATCCTGGTGAATGTCGAGGGCAAGCGCTTCATCACCGAGGACGCCTATGTCGGCAATGTCGGCTGCACGCTCTCCGAACAGCCGGAGGAGGGGATCGCCTGGCTGATCCTCGACAGCCCTACCTTCTGGCAAGGTATCCGGCAGGCGACTTGGCCGCTCCGGAACATCATCTCCTGGTATGGCGGCCCGGCGCTGCTCAACATTCTCGTCGGCGGCACCAGGCGAGCGCGCACGTTGAAGGAGCTCGCCCGGAAATGCGGCGTCGACGCGGCGGCGCTCGAAGCGACCGTGGCGGCCTACAACACTCATGCTGCGCAGGGCACGGACCCCGAGCAGGGCAAGCTCAAGCAGCATATCCGCCCGCAGGACAAGCCGGCCTATTACGCGTTGAACTTCTCGCTGAAGAACCGCTGGGGCTTCTCGGGTTGCATGCCGTATGGCGGGCTCACCGTCGACGAGAACACCGGCAACGTCACGCGGCCCGACGGGTCGATCATCACGGGACTGTACGCCGCCGGCCGCACTGCGGTCGGCATTTGCTCGGAAAGCAATTTCAGCGGGCTGTCGATCGCCGACACGATCTTCTCCGGACGCCGCGCCGGCCGCGCGGTGATGCAAGGCGGCAGCGCCGTCGCGGCCAGCAAGGTGGCCTGAAGGCCCCGGGCCGTCGCGGAGATTTGCAAGTCAGATGATTTATCTATCCCCTTATCCAGGGCGGTGACGCGCTGAGACGCAACAGGGAGAGGCTGCGACATGCTGCAGAAGACGGTTACGTTCTATAGCGAAGGCGCCGTCATCGTCGCGGACCTCTACCTCCCCGACGGGCTGGATCTGACGAGGAAGCATCCAGCGCTGGTGCAGTGCCAGGGTTTCACCGGCATCCGGGACATGGTGCAGCCGGTCTTCGCCGAGTACTTCACCAAGGCCGGCTATATCAGCCTGGCGATCGACTATCGCGGCTGGGGCGACAGCGGCGGCGAGCGCGGCCGGCTGGCGCCGCTGGAGCAGGTCGACGACGTGCGCAACGCGCTGACCTACCTGGAGACGTTGGACTTCGTCGACCGCGAGCGGCTCGGCGTGTTCGGCGCCAGCTTCGGTGCGCTGATCGGTCCCTACGTCGCCGCCGTCGACCCGCGCGTGAAGGCGAATGTCGGGATGGTTGGCGTCGCCCACGGCTACGAGGCGGTCACCAACCGGCGCACGCCCGAGCAGATGAAGGAATGGGAGACGAAGGTCGCCGAGGCGCGGCGCCGGAGGGTGCTGTCCAACGAGGTCGACCGCTGCCTGAACGTCATGAGCATCTTCATCGACGACCAGAGCACGTCCTGGGAGCCGGCGATGTGGGAAGCGATCCCCAAATGGCGGAACTGGTTCGGCTTCGACTCGATCGGCCATGTCATGGACTTCCGGCCGATCGACATCATCCACCGCGCCGAGGGCCGCGCCATCCTGATGATCCTCGCGACCGACGATACGACGGGATCGCCGACGAGCTATCGTGAGCTGTACGATGCGGCCAAGCAGCCCAAGCGCCTGGTCGAGGTGCCGTGCGGCCATTACGACATGTATGCCGGCCCGCTGCTCGATCACGCGATGGATGAGAGCGTCAAGTTCCTGAAGGAATACCTCTGACGCGGTTCCCGAAGGGGCCTACGCGCCGCGGGTGTGGAGGCCCGGGCGTTCGAACGGCCTGACCCCGACCGCCGTCAGGCCGTAGCCGTCGAGGCCGACGATCGCGTTCCGCGGCGTGTTGCTCAGGAGTTCCATCTGCTTCACGCCGAGATCGACGAGGATCTGGGCGCCGACGCCGTACTCGCGCAAGGCCGAGCCGTATTGCGGGTCGGCATGGCGCCGCGACGCTTCGAACATCTCGGTGAAATCGATGCTTTCGAAATTGCGGATCATGACCAGCACGCCGGCGCCTTCGCGGCCGATCGCGTCCATCGCCCCCTCGATCAGATGGGCGCGCCCGCCCGCCTGGGCCAGCATGTCGTCGAACAGCGAGAAGGCATGCATCCGCACCAAGGTCGGGCGATCGGCCAGGATCTCGCCCTTGATCAGCGCCAGATGCTCGGTGCCCTCGGTCCGGTTGCTGTAGACCCGGGCTCGCCACTCGCCGCCGTATTCGCTGACGAACCGCTCCTCGCGCACGCACTCGATCAGCACATCGGTCCGGCGGCGATAGGCGATGAGGTCGGCGATCGTGCCGATCTTCAGCCGGTGGGTTTGGGCGAAGACGACCAGATCGTCGAGCCGCGCCATGGTGCCGTCATCGTTCATGATCTCGCAGATGACGCCGGCCGGATTGAGGCCGGCCAGCCATGCGATATCAACCGCCGCTTCGGTGTGGCCGGCACGGATCAGCACGCCGCCGTTGCGCGCCGCCAGCGGGAACACATGGCCGGGTGACACGATGTCGGCCGCACCCTTGGTCGGGTCGACCGCCACCTGGATGGTGCGGGCGCGATCGGCGGCGGAAAGTCCCGCGGTCATGCCCTCCCGGGCCTCGATCGAAACGGTGAAGGCGGTTTCGTGACGGGTGCCGTTATGGGCGCTCATCGGTGCGAGCCGCAATGCCGTTACCCGCTCCCGGGTCATGGCGAGGCAGATCAGCCCTCTCCCGTGCTTTGCCATGAAGGCGATGACGTCGGGCGTCGCGAATTGCGCCGGGATGGCGAGGTCGCCCTCGTTCTCGCGGTTCTCGTCGTCGACCAGAATGAACATCCGGCCGGCGCGCGCTTCCTCGATCAGCTCGGCGGTGGTCGAGATCGCTGCGTGCATCAGATCGCGGCCAGCAGATCGTCGTCGCCGGCGGCCAGCAATTCGGCGAAGCGCTCGCGCGCCTCGGCCCGCCGGCTGATCGCATGCCGGGTCGGGAACGGGCCCGAAGCGGGGGAATAGTCACGCAGCACCTGCTTGGCCAGGGTGATCCTGTGCACCTCCGTCGGCCCGTCGGCGATGCCCATCCGGAAGGCCGTGATGATCTGGTCGACGAACGGCACCTCGTTGGTGAGCCCAAGCGAGCCGTGGATCTGGAGCGCGTTGGCGGCGATGTCGTGCAGCACCCGCGGCATCAGCGCCTTGACCGCGGCGATGTCCTTGCGGACCTTCCGGTAGTCGTTGAACTTGTCGATCTTCCAGGCGGTCTGCAGCAGGAACAGCCGGAACTGCTCGAGCTGCAGCCAGCTTTCCGCGATCTTGTCCTGCACCATCTGCTTGTCGGCCAGCCTCGAGCCCTGGGTGACCCGCGACAGCGCCCGCTCGCACATCATGTCGAAGGCCAGCTTGCACTGACCCAGCGTGCGCATGGCGTGATGTATCCGCCCGCCACCCAGCCGGACCTGTGCCACCTCGAAGGCGGCGCCGCGCGGACCCAGCAGGTGATCGGCCGGTATCCGGACATTGTCGTAGGCGATGTAGCCGTGACTGCCGCGGCCGGGCTCGTTCACGACATGCATGTTGCGGATGAACCGGATCCCCGGCGTGCCGGCCGGCAGGATGAAGGTCGACATCCGCTTGTAGGGATCGGCGGCGTCGGGATCGGTGACGGCGAGCGTGATGAAGAAGCTGGCGAAGACCGCGTTGGTCGCGAACCATTTCTCGCCGTTCAGGACCCATTCGCTGCCGTCGAGCACTGCCGTGGTGGTGAACACCTTCGGGTCGGATCCGCCCTGCGGCTCGGTCATGGCGAAGCAGGAGACGATCTCGTTGGCCAGCAGTGGCTCCAGATAGCGCCGCTTCTGCTCGAGCGTGCCGTAATGGGCCAGCACCTCGGCGTTGCCGCTGTCGGGCGCCTGGGTCCCGAACACGACAGGGGCGGCGCGCGAGCGGCCCAGCGATTCGTTCATCAGCGCCAGCTGGAGCTGACCCAGCCCCGGCCCGCCCAGCTCGCGGCCCAGGTGGAATGCCCACAGGCCGCGCGCCTTCACCTCCGCCTGCAGCGGCTTGATCAGCGCGTTGCGCAGCGGGCTCGCCATATCGAGGGGGTGACTCACGACCAGGTCGACCGGCTCGACCTTCTCGCGCACGAAACCGTCGATCCAGTCGAGCTCCTTCTGGAATGCGGGGTCGGTTCCGAAATCCCAGCCCATTCGGCGCTCAGCTCTTCTTGCGCGGGTCGAGGCCGAGCGACCGGCCGATCAGCTCGCGCATCACCTCGGAGGAGCCCGCGTAGATGCGGCTCACCCGGGCCTCGGTGAAGATCCGGGCGATCTCGTACTCCGTCATATAGCCGGCGCCCCCGTGAAGCTGGAGGCATTGGTCGGCCACGCGCCATTGGATCTCGGATGTCGCAAGCTTGAGCTCCGCCGCGACGTCGGCCGTCAGCTCGCCGTCCAGCGCCGACTGGACGCAATGATCGACGAAGGCCTGCGCCATATCCAATTCGGTGCGCAGGCTGGCCATGACGAACCGGGTATTCTGGAAGTCGCCGAGGGTTTGGCCGAACAATTTGCGGTCCTTGACGAACTCGAGCGTGATCTCGAACGCCCGTTCGGCTTGGGCTTGAAAGCGGATGCTGCCCAGCAGCCGCTCCTCGGCGAGGAAGTGCATGAGCGACTGGAAGCCGCGCTGCGGATCGCCCAGCTCATTCGCCTTGGGCACCCTCACGTCGTTGAAGAACAGCTCGGCGGTATCCTGCGCCTGCATGCCGATCTTCTTGAGCTTGCGGCCACGCCCGAACCCCTCCATGCCGCGCTCGACCAGAAAGAGACCGATCGTGCGCGGGTTTTCGGGATCGGTCTTGGCCGCCACCACGACCAGATCGGCCAGGATGCCGTTCGAGATAAAGGTCTTCGATCCGTTGAGCAGCCAGTGATCGCCCTTATCCTCGGCATGGGTTCTCATGCCCGCGAGATCGCTGCCGGCATTGGGTTCGGTCATCGCGATCGCCAGAATCGTCTCGCCACGGACGCAGCCCGGCAAGAAGCGGGCCTTCTGTTCCTCGGTGCAGAGCTTGTCGAGATAGGGGCCGACGAGGCGGTTATGGAGGGGGACGTAGAAGCCGCCCTCGCCGAAGCGCATCCATTCTTCCAGCAATACCTGGTCGTAGCGGAGGTCCGCGATGCCGGCCCCGCCGTATTTTTCGTCGGCCCAGAGCAGCAGTAAGCCGGTCTCGCCCGCCTTCAGCCAGGCTTGGCGATCGACGATGCC
>DATGFU010000415.1:0-9748 GCA_035308865.1 Allostellaceae bacterium
CAGGGCGAGCTGCTTGACCTCGATCGCGACGGCGCCGCGCTCGGTGAACTTGATCGCGTTGCTGACCAGGTTCAGCAGGATCTGCCGGAAGCGCGTCGGGTCGCCGTTGACCACGGCGCGCAGGCCCGGCTCGACATAGACGCCGAGATCGACCTGCTTGTCGCGCGCCCGCGAGGACATCAGCTCGACCGCGCCTTCCACCGCGTCGGCCAGGTCGAAATCGATCGCCTCCAGCTCGATGCGGCCGGCTTCGAGCTTCGAGACGTCGAGGATGTCGTTGATGACCGACATCAGCGCCTCGGCGGATTCGCGCACGGTCTCGGCGTATTGGCGCTGGGTCGTCGTCAACGTCGTGTCGAGCAGCAACCCGTTCATGCCGAGGATGCCGTTCATCGGCGTGCGGATCTCGTGGCTCATATTGGCCAGGAATTCCGACTTCGCGCGGTTGCTGGCCTCGGCGTCGGCGCGCGCCTCCTCGGCCTCGATGCGGGCCATGTCGACGTTGCGCGCCGTGGCTTCGAGATCGGCCGCCTGGGTCTCCAGCCGGAATTGCGCGCGTTCCAGCTGAGCGCGCCGCTCTTCCGCCTCGGTGATGTCGATGAAGGTATCGACGAACCCGCCGTCGGGCAGCGGACTGTGCTGCCCCGCCAGCACGCGCCCGTCGAGCGAGACGCGCCGGTACCGGAACGCCTCCGGGGAGGCGCGCTTGGCGATGAAGTCCCGGTAGAACTCGTCGCGTTCCGCCTCGCTCGCCTCGGGCAGGAGCCGGCGCGTGTAGTGCTGCGCGAACTCCTCCATCGGCATGCCGACGCGATACTCCTCCGCCGTAACGCCCGTGAGCTCCAGGAAGCGATGGTTGAAGGCGCGGACGGTCAGGTCGGGCGTCAGGAGGCTGATGCCGGCAGGCACGTTTTCGAGCAGGATCGATAGGACCGCGTTCTGCTGATCGAGGATGCCCGCCTGGCGCTCGAGCTCGTGCTTCGCCTGCTCGAGCGCCTCACGGCGGTCCTCCTTGGGCGAGACGTCGACATAGGTCTCCATCCAGCCGCCGCCGGGCAGCGGGATGTGCTGCACGTCGAGCACGCGGTCGCCGACCGACATGGCGCGCCAGTGCCGGTACTCGCTCGGCGGGACGGCCGTCGCGGCGAAGGCGCGGGCGGCCTCCGCCAGCTCGGCCTCGCTGGCATCCGGCTTCTCCCGAAGCTTGAGCGTGCGGGCGATGTCCTCGGGCGAGGCGCCGACCCGGAACACCTCGGTGTCCTGGCCAAGCAGTTCAGGCAGCAGCTTGTTGACGGCGCGAATCCGCAGGTCGGGGCCGACGAGGTTGATGCCGACCGGGAGATGCTCGATGAGGCGCGCCAGGATCTGGTCCTGCGGCTCGGCAGGACCAATCGGCGCCGGCGCGGCGAAAAGGCGGGTGCCGCTCTCGACCAACCGCGTCATCTGGCGGAGCAGCACCGTGACGCCGATGGACCCGACAAGCGCCAGCGCGGCCAGTCCGGTGACCAGCAAACCGTACGAGAACGGCGTGATGCCCTGGCCGGCGATGTAGAAGCCGGCGCCGGCCGCGACGATGACAAGGCTGAGAAAAGCAACGAAGGCGAGCAGCAGGGTCGCTTCCCGCGCTTCCCCTCTGACGGACGTGAGAAGGCCGTCGATCGATCCGGGCGGTGAGGGCTCGGAATGCGGCATAGTCTGGCGCGCTCTTCTTCTCCTATCGCGCGAATCAGCCGATCGTCGCGACAACGCGGCACTTAGCCGAGACATGATTAAATTCGCATTAAGGAATGATCAAGTGGACGATTCCTGCGCCGCGCGCGGCATCTCCAGAACCTGCCATGCGGCAAGGCCGGGCAGGCCGATCGCGAAGTCCGGCAATCGCTTGGCGATCGACAACGCGATCGCGGTGGGCGGGGAGAGGCCGAAGAGGGCGCCAAGCAGCACGAACCCGCCTTCCTGGATGCCGATCGCCGCCGGCACCACGAATCCGGCGCTGCGCGCCGCCTGGCCGAGGCTCTCGATCACGAGGCACTCGGCCGAGGACGGGTGGAGGCCCATCTTCGTCAGCACGATCCAGATCTCGATGACTCCGACGCTCCAGCCGACAAGGTGAAGCGCCGCAGCGGTCAGCAGCGATCGGCGATCGCGGTGCAGGAGGTCGAGCGCCGGCTGGAGGTCGAGGCGTCCGGTCCCGGTGAGGCCGGGCCACAACCGGGCGGCACGATCGACCAGGGCGAAGACGCCAATTCTCTGCGCCAGCAGAAAGCCCACCAAGGCCGGCATGGCAAACGCCAGCGCGACGCCGAGATTGTGCACGGATTCGGTGTCGCCGAAGGCCCACCACAGCGCCGCGAGACCGAGGAATGCGAAGATCGCCTGGGTGGCCACCTGCAGCAGGAGATCGAGCAGGATGCTGGCGCCGGCCAAGCCGCCTGGCACGCCGGTGCGTGCGAGCAGCCGGGCGCCGATCAGGTCGCCGCCAACCTGGGCCACCGGCAGCATGCAGTTGATTGCCTCGCGGACGATCCGCAACCCGACGTACAGCACCGCGGGTCGCGCGGGCATGCCGCCGCGCAGCCGGCTCCAGGCCAGGCCGGCGAGCGAAAGCGCGATCAGCCGAACGACAACCAGCGCCACCAGCCCGAAGCCGACCATGGCGACGCCGCCTTCGATCTCGCCGAAGCCGTTGGCCAGGACCAGTATCGCAAATCCGACGACACCGGCCAGCATGGCAAGGAACAGGCACCAGCGGATCACAGGCCCGAAGCCTCCTTGGGTCCGGCGGACTCTCCTAAGGTACGAAGCCTGCGGTGGGAGCCTCCCCGCCCTAAGCGAGGGGCCGGGCGAGCCGGTCGGCGATCGTCCGCATGATACCTTCGTTGCGGACGATCGTCATGTGACAGCCCGAGTACTCGACATTGTCCGCGGTCGCCCCCGCATCCCGGCAATGTTCCCAGGCGACGACCCCATCCTCCCGGCTGTAAAGCGCGGTGGCCGGAACCCGGAGCGGCTTCGCGAGGGTCGCCGCAAGCATGTCCACCCGGTCGCCGCCCCAGAGCCGCGCGAGGAACCCCCTCGGCAGCGCCGTACTGTCGAGAGGCGCTCGGAACGGGCTGGCGACCGTGATGACACGCCGGACAAGACCCGGGTATTCGAGGGCCAGGAAACGGGCGAAGAGCCCGCCCATGCTGAACCCCACCAGACTCACGGGACCGTGGATCGCCGCGAGGTCGGCGAGCCGCGACCGGCATCCGTCGATCAGCCGCCGTGTCGGCCCGAGATTGAGCCCCAGCCCCCAGCCATGGGCCAGGTAGCCGAGCCGGCGAAGCAGCGACTGGAATTCGCGGGTGAGCCCGTCGGCCCTCAACGCGGCCGGCAGCGCCAGCACGGCATGGCCGTCGCCGCGAGGCAACTCTGCCGCGAGCGCCGCGAGGTCAAGGTGCGGCGTCGGCCGGACGAGAATCCTCAGCTCGGCCGCAAGCAATTCCGCGCTCGGCGGCGCGATGATCGTCCGGGTTGTGTTCGTGCGGAGATCAGTAGCCGACCGTGAAGCGAGAGCGGATGTGTTTCGGGTGCTCGAGTTCGTCGACCAGGGCAATTGCGTAATCCTCATACGAAATCCGGCTCTGGCCGTCGGCACCGGTGATGAGCCGGTCGGTGTCGGTGCGGAAGGTTCCGGTGCGCTCGCCAGGAACAAAGAACACCGATGGCGAGATAAACGTCCATTCCAGCGACGTTACGCCGCGCAACGTATCGAGGAACGCCGCACCGGCCGTCGCCTCCGGACGGTAGGCTTCCGGGAAGCTCGGCGCATCGAGAAGCCGCTGGCCCGGCGCAACCTCGAGGCTAGCCGCGCCGCCCACCACGATGAAGCGCTTGACGCCCGACGCCTCGACATCGGCGATGAGCGCCTTGGCGTCCGTCGGGCCGAAGCGGACGGAGCTCACCACGGCGTCGTGTCCCTTGAGCGCGGCAGCGAGCGCGGCATGGTGCTCGATGTCGACCGAGCGCGCCGTAACGCCGGGACCGGCCGGGATCTTCCCCGCATCGCGGGCGATCGCGGTGACCGTATGGCCGCGGCTGGTCAGCTCCCTCTGGATGCGCGTGCCGACATTGCCGCTGGCGCCGATCAGAGCGACATGCATGATTCGTCTCCTTCCGCTATCTTGGATGAATTGTGCTGCTCAGCGGCAGAGTGGCGGATCGCGGCGCGTGCAGCAAGGGGCTGCACTATGATCGGCGTGACTTGAGCAACCGTGGCTTGACCTGCCGTGGGGCGCCCGTTCAAATGCGGCGCTTCGGGCGATGCTCAGGAACAAGCCAAGATGGTCCCCCAGGAAACCGACAAGGCGCTCGCCCGTGTGCTCGGCGACAATCTTCAGGCTGCGACCTTCCGCCTTGTCGTCGGCGTGGTTGCGGTCTCGGCCGTGGTCGCGCTGATCGTCTGGCTCATCTGACTCGCCTGACAGCCGCCTCGTCGTGACGGCACCCACGATCGAAGCCGATATCGCCGTCGTCGGCGGCGGGCTGGGCGGCATGCCACTCGCCATCGCCTGCGCGCGAGCGGGAATCCGCACGGTCGTCATCGACCGCGAACGGCCGCCGGACATGCTGGAAGAGCCGTTCGACGGCCGCACCACGGCCATCGCCTTCGGCTCGCGGCGCGTGCTGGAGGGGATCGGCGTCTGGCCCCATGTGGGCCACGCCGAACCGATCCTCGACATCCGCGTCACCGATGCCGGATCATCGCTGTTCCTCCATTACGATCATCGCGCGGTGGGCGACGAGCCGCTCGGCTGGATCGTGGAGAATCGCGACCTGCGCCGCGCGCTCTTGGCCGCCGCGGCGGAGCCGGCCGATCTCCTGCATCTGGCGCCGGCCACGGTCGCGGGCTTCGAGCGCGACGGCGAGCGGGTGGTGGCGTCGCTGGCGGACGGAAGACGGGTGCGCGCACGGTTGCTCGTCGGCGCCGACGGGAAGAACTCGGAGGTGCGGCGCTGGGCCGGGATCCCGGTCTTGCGCCTGCCCTATCCCCAGCACTCGATCATCTGCACCGTCGAGCACGAAAGGCCGCATGGCGGCGTGGCGGTCGAGAATTTCCTCCCCTCCGGCCCGTTCGCGATCCTGCCGCTGGCGGGAAGCCGGTCGTCGATCGTTTGGACGGAACAGGCAGAGTTGGCCGAGCGCTTCCTGGCGCTCGACGAGCCCGCCTTCACGGCCGAGGTGGCCGCCCGGTTCGGCGACTGGCTGGGACCCCTTCGCGTCATCGGCCAGCGCGCGTTCTACAAGCTCGAGCTCATGATCGCGCGGCGGATGGCGGCGCCGCGCGCGGCGCTGGTGGCTGACGCGGCGCATGTCATCCATCCGATCGCCGGGCAGGGGCTCAATCTCGGCATCCGCGACGTGGCGGCGCTCGCCGAACTGGTTGTCGACCAGTGCCGGCTCGGCCTCGATCCAGGGGCGACAGCGATGCTGGATCGCTACGAGCGCTGGCGCCGGGTCGACACGCTGACGCTGGCCGCCACCACCGACGCGCTCAACCGCCTGTTCTCGAACGAGGTGGCGCCGGTGAAGCTGGTGCGGGAGCTGGGGCTGGGCCTTGTGGAGCGGATCCCGCCGCTGAAACGGCTCTTCATGCAACACGCGATGGGACTCGTCGGCACGCTGCCGCGGCTCGTCGCGGGCGGCGCCCTTTAGCCCGATGGAAGACGCCGCCGAGACCTTTGCCTATATCGACCTCGCCCGGCGCGGCCGGACGGGATTCTGGGTGGCCGTGCGCGGCATTATCCGCATGGCGCTCTACCTGGTGGCCATGCTGGCGATCGCGTTCGGCGCGCTGGTCCTGGCGGTCCGCCGCTTCCCCGAGCTGGCGCCGGTGCTGACGCAGCTGCCGACCGGCAAGGCGGGTCCCATCGCCGAGTTCGCATTGATCATCCCGCAGGTGATCGTCGTGCTCTGGGCGGTGCACGACGCCACGGTGCGGACGCAGCGCCGCCCGTTCCTGTCCCTCATCTCTGCCGATGGGCGGATCGATCCGTGGCGGGTGCTGGCGGGCGCCATAGCCGCGATCGTGGCGATGCTCGGGAGCGGCCTCGTCATCGACCTGGGCGCACGCATCCTCGGATTTCCCGATGATTCGTCGCAGCCGCCCTCCTGGCACACGCCGGACGCGCAATGGCTGATCGCGGCGGTGCTGGGCCTCGCGATCATCCCGCTGCAGGCCGGCGGGGAGGAGCTGCTGTTCCGCGGCTGGCTCACCCAGACGCTGGGCCAGGGAGTCCGCAACCGGGTCCTGCTAGCGCTCATCGTCGGCCTGCTGTTCGCCCTCGCGCATCCGCCCTATTCGCCGGCGGGGATCGGCTACTTCGCTTCGCTGTCTCTTGGCTTCTCGGCCGTCAGCCTCGCCGACGGGCGGCTCGAGCTGGCGATCGGCGCTCATACCGCGCAGAACCTCTTCGTGCTGCTGGTGGTGACGCCGTTCCTCGAAGGCAACAGCCCGACGCTCCTCGGCAGCCGCCAGGCCGAGCTGGGCGTCATCGCCGCCGCGACCGGAATCATCCAGTCGCTGCTGCTCTACGCCCTGACCCGATCGCCGGCCTTCCGCCGCGCCTTCGGCCTCACGGAGGGCTAGGCCTCGGCTGCAGCCGCCGCCACAGGGCCGCGAGCACCGCTGCCGCCTCGAGCCAGGGCAGGATGGCGCCGAACCCCACTCCGGACGGCTGGCCGGGACTCCAATGCTGCGGGATCGGCAGGAACAACTCCCTGACGAGCGACAGTTCGGACGCGCGGAAGAGCGCCGGGAGAATCCCGTAGAGCAGCCCGAACAGGATCACCAGGGCGATCAGCGTCCGCCGCTTCCAGACCAGGCGGACGAGATACACGATGGCGATATCGCGAACGAGGAAACCCAACGCCGCCACCGGCAGCAGCGGCTCGGGCTTGCTCGCCGCGGTCAGGAACAGCGTGGCGACGAACCCGACCACGCCGATCACCGTCGCCGCCGCGCTCGGGACCCACATGGGCAGGCTCCGCCAAGCGTCGAGGCCGCGCCCCGCCTGCGCGGCCGCAACCAGCCGCTTGAGCCCGATCGGCGAGGCGGGCGTCACCAGCAACCCGCCATAGGTCAGCACGCCGGCCGTCAGCGCCGCGGTCGCGAACCACCCCGCGATGCGGCTCTCCACGGATTGCTCGGGGGTAAAGCCGAGCATGAACAGCACCGCGTAGAGGGTGAACAGCGTCCAGCCGAGCGGCCCGTCGGCATGGCCGAACTCGCGCCGGATCGACCGCCCGACGCCGAGTCCGAGCCAGAGCGCGAGCAGGACCAGATTCACGAGCACGAAGCCGTTGTTGTCCCAGTTCACGCCGTACCAGGTCGTCGTCGCCACCGAGGCCGTCGCGACCGTCCGCGCGGTCGGTATCGCCACCGATTGCAGCGCGCTGAGGCCGCAGACGAAGCCGGCCAGCTGGGCGATCGTCGTCTGGCCGCGCCGCGAGCCCGGGCTGAACTGGTGCAGCACCAGCGCCGTCAGCAAGGCCGTCCCCTGGGCCACGAGACCGGCGACGAGGTTCGCCGCCAGCAAGGCCGGGACGTCGGGCGCGCCGAAGGCCGCCAGCGCGAGCGCGCAGAAGAGCGCGCCGTACCAGACATAGCTCGTCCCGCCGGCCAGCTTGCCGAGAGTCATGCTCCAGGCGCTCGCCGCCGACAGGCGCTGGTTGTCCCAGGTCCGGGTCGTGACCTCTTCGCCGAACCCGTCGGCGGCCAGCCGGCTGCCCCAGAAGAGAAGGAGTGCCGCGAGCACGAACCGCGTGGCCGACACGGCAGTCTCGGCGTCGGCAATGGCATAGGCGCCGCCCAGCAGCACGGCCAGCGCCACCGGCATCGCCACCAGCCGGGTCGCGCTGAGCTCCAGCCACAGGTTGCGCTGCAGCTCGGGATTGACGGTCAACAAGGCCGGGACTCTCATGACGCCGCCTCGGCCAGGTACATCTGCTGCAGATCCGGTCCCGTTGGGGCGAACTCGGCGATCTCGATCCCGGCCTCGATCATCGCGCGCAGAACCGCGTGCTGCGCGGCCGGCCCGCCGGCGAGATCGAAGCTCAGCCCGCCCGGTTCGACGCGGATGTCGCCAATGCCGGCCTGCGTGGCGAGGAAGACCTTCGCCGGCTCGTCCGCGCCGAGCAGGCCGACCCGCACCCGGCGGCGGCCGGCGGCGCTTTCGCCGATCGCGCGCGGGCCGGTGAGGCGGCCGTTGCGCATCGCCAGCATGTGGGTGGAGTACTCCTCCAGCTCGGCCAGGATGTGCGACGACACGACGATCGTCATGCCGTCCCCGGCGAGGCGGCGGATCAGCCCCGAGAGCTCGCTCCGCGCCTCCGGATCGAGCCCGGCCGCCGGTTCGTCGAGGAGCAGGAGCGGCGGCCGGTGGACGATCGAGCGGGCGATGGCGAGGCGCTGGCGCAGGCCGCGCGAGAGCTCGCCGGCGCGCTGGACCATCCGGTCGGCGAGCCCGACCGATTCCGCGGCGCGTGTGACCGCGTCGGCGAGCTCGTCCCGCCCCATCCCCTGCGCCGCCGCGGCGTAGAGCAGATTGCGCTCGACCGAGAGCGTGTCGTAGACGCCGAAGAAATCCTGGAGGAATCCCAGCTTGCGGTGGGCCGCGCGCGGAGTCTCCAGCACGTCGAGCCCCGCCACGACGATGGCGCCGGCGACCGGCTGCTCGAGCCCGGCGAGGCAGCGCAGCAGCGTCGTCTTGCCGGCGCCGTTGGGACCGACCAGCGCGGTCACCATGCCTGACGCGATGTCGAAGGAGACGCCGTCGATCGCCCGCCGCGTGTCGTACTCGTAGACGAGGCCGCGGACGCTCACGAAGCTGTCGGGAATTGTCGCCTCCCTCTGAAGCACCCCCACCCCGGCCCTCCCCCGCTCGGGCGGGAGAGGGAGAAACGAGCCCTCTCCCGCTTGCGGGGGAGGGTTGGGTGGGGGTCTCACCGTTTCGGAATGAGCTTCGTCACATGCCCCATCTTGCGGCCCGGTCGGGCCTCCGCCTTGCCGTAAAGGTGCAGCCGCGTCATCGGGTCGACGACATGCTCGCGCCAGCGGCCGACGTCACCGCCGATGATGTTGCGCATCACCGCCTCGGCATGCCACTCGGTCGGACCCAGCGGCAGGCCGGCGAGCGCCCGCACCAGCTGCTCGAACTGGCTGACATAGCAGGCATCGATCGTCCAGTGGCCGGAATTGTGCGGCCGCGGCGCCAGCTCGTTGACCAGGATCTCGCCGTCGCGGGTGAGGAACATCTCGACCGCGATCAGCCCGACCACGCCCAGCCGGTCGGCGATGTGCCGCGCGATCGCCTCGGCCCGCATGGCGGTCTCGGGATCGATCCGGGCCGGCGCGATGGTGGTATCCAGGATGTGGTTGACGTGCTGGTTCTCGACCGTCGGGTAGTTGGCCATGCTGCCGTTGGCGGCGCGGGCGACGATGACGGAGATCTCGCAGCGATAGTCGATGAAGGCTTCGAGGATGCCGGTCTCGCCGCCCATCTCCGCCCAGGCCGCGGCGGGATCGGAGTCCGGTCCGATCATCACCTGGCCCTTGCCGTCATAGCCCATGCGCACGGTCTTCAGCACGGCGCGGTGGTCGAGGTCGCGGATCGCACGGCCGAGCGCCGCCGCGTTCACCACCTCGCGGTAGGGCGCCGTCTCGACATCGATCGAGCGCAGCCAGTCCTTCTCGCGCAAGCGGTCC